>JAKFVJ010000314.1 GCA_021732245.1 Candidatus Obscuribacterales bacterium
GACAATGCCGACAAACTCGTGCCTGTCGATTACGACGCAGTTTGGGACAGACTTGTCGGCAAGAAAGTTAAAGGCGCTGATCCCTACGGACCCCACGAAGCCTTCGGTGGTCTTCGTCGTCTCGATTGGATCGATGCCGAAAGCCGAGCCGTCGCCGACTCCGGCGCTGTGCGAGTCTTCGAAGAAGTCTCTCTTCATTACGACTATCGCTACGGCATTGGCTTGCACGCAACCATCGATGTCCCTTATCTCACTGTCGATGCCATCAATGCTTTCATCCGTGCTTTCCTCGCCGACGGCGAGAAAGCATACCGCATCGAAAATCCAATCAGCTACAAAGCTGCTGAACTCAACTGGGACTACGACGACAACGTCGCTTCCCTTGTTGATCCACTCGAAAATCCGCCTGTGAATCAGACTTCCGACTGATTCAGAACATAAAAATGAAAGAGTGGGAGACTACAAATCTCCTGCTCTTTTTTAGATAATTGTATTACTATGTCCTCTAGTATCAATCAGACCCAAAAGCCGCAAACTCTATCTTGTTATGTCATTTACTAAATTGACAACGTCTCTTTGCAGCGTTATAATGCCTTCAATACAGGCATATTTATGCAGGCATATTATGAAACAAATTACTATACGAAAAGTTCCAGAAGAGCTTGCGTCCGCTCTAAAAAAAGAGACGAAAGTTCGTGGCAAATCACTCAATCAAACGGCAATAGATCTCTTGAGACAAGCCTTGGGTATTGGTGCGACTAGTTATAACAACAATCTCGGGAAATTAGCAGGAACTTGGACAGCGAGGGATCTGGAAAAGTTTGAACAAAACACGAGCATATTCGAACAAGTAGATCCAGAGCTGTGGCAATGAAAAGACTTTGCATAGACACATCAGCCTACAGCCTATTTAAGCTCGGACACAAGGAAGTTGTTCAGCTTATCTCTGAATCTCGATACATCGGCATGCCTTCAATCGTTCTCGGGGAACTACGTGCCGGATTCCGACTCGGCACTAAGCATCAACAGAATGAAGCTGAGCTACAGGAATTTCTAAATAATCCTGTCGTTGAATGTCTAGACGTCGACAATGAAGCTGCATCCTGCTACGCGGAAATTTTTGCTGACTTGCGCCGAAAAGGAACGCCCATTCCAACCAACGATCTTTGGATAGCCGCCCTAGCAATGCGGGAAGCAACAACCGTGATTACCTTTGACGCGCACTTCGACCGAATTCAACAAATAGCCAAAATTCGTCTTGACCGCTAAGGTCCTGCGCTCACTCAGCTTCGCGAGGCATCGTGCAACTCCCACTCAAAGCGCCAGAGTTAACTGGCGGAAGTTTAATTGGAAATTCTAAGGTAGAAATATCGTCTCTATACAAATAGATTTTGGAAATACCAATAACTCAGTAAGCAACTTACCTATCAGTTCTAATTACTCAGCAAACAGCTGAGCAGCCATAATTCGCGCAGAGACAATACCTATGCAAAACAAGACAAGCCACGTGGCTTGTCTTGTTTCTTAGTTTGTCGAAAGGAGAAATCATGTCAGACCAGAATAATCCTCTCACCCGTAATTCCGATCTCACAGTAATTGAACGCATCAAAAAGGAGCCTCGATTCGGCAGAGATATTCTTCATGAAGCAGCACTGCTCCTTCTCAACCGCAGAGAATTGGATGTAGCACAAGCGATGCTGCGCCAAATTGCTGAAGCAGTTTCAAATGGAGAAACAGCAACCACCCTCTATCCCGCACTCTACAAAGATGATCCTCCATTCGTGGAAGATCTCAATGTCATCCACGATGCGCTTTTCAAACAATTAGTTGCAATCGATCCCACCATAAGAGGACTCGAACGTATCAATTGGCGCGCCTTTGTGGAGAAACACAAGGACGATCCACCTGAGCCGGGTGGACTAATGGCGTGTAATCCAGAATGGTATCCAGAAATGTGCGCCGACGGTGCACCAGATAAAAAAAAGAGGAATCAACATGAGTAAAAATGACAAACCACCGCTAGCAGTAGCGCAAGTAGCAATCGCACTCAACGTTAGCGAGAAGTACGTCGTTGGATTGCTCGACGAAGGCAAACTTCCTTTTAGCGAGACGACTGAAGGTCGTCTTGTTACCTCTGCAGATCTTGTTGAGTACAAAAAGCAACGAGAGCTACGACGACAAGCGGCAATGGACGAATTGGTTGCACAAGCTCAGGAACTAGACTTGGGCTATTAACTACCGATCGTCACTCAGAGTGAAACGAAGAGTCTCACATGTTAAAGACGTGAGATTCTTCGCGTTGCTCAGAATGACTTCCACGGCGTTTGATGTGAAATTCTTACAAGAGGGCGCATGCAATGCGCCCCTACAAATCGACTGCCAGCAGATTTTCGTTTTTCAATTTTTCGACACCTTCTACTAGTTAATATCGTAGTACGGCAATAAAAAAATTAGAAGCACGGCCGTTAACTTCTAATTTTTTACGTTGACCCAACAGAGTCGTTGGGTTGATCAACCTGCTTTCTGAGAGCAGCGAGTGCTTCGAGCGCAGGGAAGATCACTTCCTTCATTTCGTCTAGTTCGTAATTGCCGATCTCACGACGGTCGTAGCGACGGCAAACATCTTCCCAGAGTTCATAAAGCTTCTTAGGGTCAGTAAGCTGACGAGCTCTCTGTTGGAACTCAAGCAAATCAAATCGTTCCATAGTGTTTTACCTCCAATAAAAAATGGCGGTGCATACGGGACTCGAACCCGCAACCTCTCCGCTGACAACGGAGTGCTCTACGCAATTGAGCTAATGCACCGTGAAAGTCATCACGCTGAAAGACTTGCGTCAATCAGCGTGATGACTATGTTTTAGGTCCAGAGATACTTGCGGATTTGAATGAGGCGTTGGAGCATCTTTTGATCCTCCTTCTCCCATTCGTCGTCTTGCTTCCAAGATTCTTTGCAGTATCTGTCCCAGGCGGCCGTGATTTTGCCATCGGGGTCATCGATGGGTTTGTCTTGTGCGCATAGCGGTGGGAAAACGTCGTATTCGTACTCTGCTTCAACGCGGGCGGGGCGGATGCGCACCCACCAGCAGTAGAGCTTGGCGATTTCCCGGCGTGCTTTACGGTGCTCGCGGTTCCAGGTCCAGTCGATGTGAGTGAAGGGGTGTTCGCCTTCAACGAAGTCAACCAGGACTTGGAATGGTGCGTGCAACAGTGTGTTGATGCGGTCTATCCATTGACCGTCTGGGAGTGTTTTGATGTGGAGTCGGTTCCAGTTCTTTTTGCCGCGCATGCGTTTCTCCGAAAGTGGAACAAGTAAAAATTAGCCGGCAGTGAGATTCGAACTCACGTAACCCGAAGGTGCCACATTTGCAGTGTGGTGACTTTGACCACTTATCTATGCCGGCATGGCGACTGCCTAATCAAAGCAGTCGTAGTAGCGATTGTCTTCGTCCTCATCAGAATCAACGTCGTATTCATAAGACGCTTGGAGTAATCCGTACAGCTCCTCGACGGTGATAATAAGATCTCCGTCGCAGCCGCAGTCGCAGCCCGGAATGGCTCCGTCTGCCAACAGCCGCTGAACGAAGCTGACGGCTTCCTCTTCTTCAAAGACTCCTTCTTTTTCCAACTCGTAATCAGTGATCTCCGCCCGAATTTCTTTTTTCGCAACGGCGTTATTTGCTTTTGACATGTAACGATG
This sequence comes from Candidatus Obscuribacterales bacterium, assembly GCA_021732245.1. Taxonomy (GTDB): domain Bacteria; phylum Cyanobacteriota; class Vampirovibrionia; order Obscuribacterales; family Obscuribacteraceae; genus SBAT01. The sequence continues at coordinate 3,698 of JAKFVJ010000314.1, forward strand.
CTCCTGACGAGGATAAAAAATGGCAGTGCATACGGGACTCGAACCCAATGAGACAGCACTAAATGTGCTGTCGAACCTTTCCGCTGACAACGGGGTGCTCTGACCATTGAGCTAATGCACTATGGAGTGACTGAGGGGACTCGAACCCCCATTACTGGGACCACAACCCAGGGTTCTAACCATTGAACTACAGTCACGATTTTGCGGGGACGGGATTCGAACCCGTGACCTGAAGCTTATGAGGCTCCTGCTCTACCACTGAGCTACCCTGCTGTATGGCTCCGGTTGCGCTATCGCTACACCTTCGCCTGCTGCTCGCAACCCACGCTCCACTCGCATTGCTCTATCGCAACGCTCGTTCTCGCTGTTGCTTGTAAAAATGGCATCCCCGGCTGGATTCGAACCAGCGACCTCTACCTTCGCAGGGTAGCGCTCTGTCCACTGAGCTACGGGGATATGGTGGAGTCGACGGGCCTCGAACCCGTAACCTCCTGCTTGCAAGGCAGGCGCTCTACCAATTGAGCTACGATCCCATAAGGAGAGAGTGGGATTCGAACCCACGCGGGTTTTACCCCGGCTCCTTTAGCAAAGGAGTGCCTTCAGCCGCTCAGCCACCTCTCCAAGCACAAGTTTTTCAGGCAAAAGAAATACTGCCGGTCTGATTCGAACAGACGACCTCTCGCTTATCAGGCAAGCGCTCTACCAACTGAGCTACGGCAGTGTAAATACCCTCGACGGGAATTGAACCCGTATTACCGGTTTGAAAGACCAGCGTCCTTAGTCCGATTTAGACGACAAGGGTATGTAGGGGCGCATTGCATGCGCCCGTCGAAGAACAAACGCGCTGAGAAGGAATCGGACCTATCTCCCCCGAGTTCAGAGCTCGGTGTCCTGCCATTAGACGATCAGCGTACGTTCCTTTGTCATCCTGAGCGAAGCGAAGGATCTGCCGCGACTCAGGAATGCAAGTTGGTATAAAAGAAATGCGGGCGGTGGGAGTCGAACCCACATCCGTTTGCTTAAAAGGCAACTGCTGCACCATTGAGCTACACCCGCAAAAAATACCGGAGGAGAGACTCGAACTCTCACGACCTAAGGTCACCTGTTTCTGAGACAGGCGCGGCTACCAAATTACGCCACCCCGGTGTATCACCCTCGGCAGGATTCGAACCTGCGACCAACTGTTTCGAAGACAGCAGCTCTAAATTTCCACTGAGCTACGAGGGCATGAAAGGCACCACATGTGGTGCCGGAAAATGGTCCGAGAAGCAGGATTCGAACCTGCGGCCCCCTGTTTCCAAAACAGGTACGCTGACCAAACTGCGCTATTCCCGGATAAGAGAAAGAAAAAATACCGGAGGAGAGACTCGAACTCTCACGACCTGAGGTCACCTGTTTCTAAGACAGGCGCGGCTACCATTACACCACTCCGGTAAAAAATGTTGGTGGCAGGATTCGAACCTGCGAAGTCTTGCGACACCAAGGTTACAGCTTGGCGGTTTTAACCGGACTCACCCATACCAACATAAAAATACACCCTCGGTTGGATTCGAACCAACGCACCTCTGCTTAGAAGGCAGGAGCTCTGTGTCCGCTGAGCTACGAGGGTAAAAAGAATGACCGTGCAAGTCTGAGAAGCAGTGGTATCACGTGTGAAGGTGAGATTGCGTTTGTAAGCTTCTTATGTTGGAGCACGGTCAAAACTAAGAGGGAGTGGGATTCGAACCCACGGAGCCGGTACCCAGCCCTGCTATTTTCAAGACAGCTGCCATAAACCACTCGAGCCATCCCTCTATAGATGAAAACAAAACGCCCGCAGAAGGAATCGAACCTTCGCCCCCGAGGTCAAAGCTCGGTGTCCTACCATTAGACTGGATGCGGGGATATGGCTGCGAAAGCAGGATTCGAACCTGCAACCTTCCGCTTAACAGGCGGCCGCTCTACCATTGAGCTATATCGCAATATGCGAGTGGAGGGAGTCGAACCCACAACCTCCTGCTTAAGAGGCAGTTGCTCTGCCATTGAACTACACTCGCGAATATAAATGGAGCGACTAGAGAGATTCGAACTCTCGTCCCCAACATGGCACGTTGGAATCCTACCGTTAGACGATAGCCGCATATAAGGAAAGTAATACTCCCTGAAGGACTCGAACCTTCAACCTTCTCTGTGTAAAAGAGTTGCTCTACCAATTGAGCTAAGGGAGCATGGTGCCACCAGTCCGTATCGATCGGACGACCTCCGGGGTTTCAAGCCGGCGCTCTTACCAACTGAGCTATGGTGGCATGGTGAGGAAGGAGCAGGCGCTCCAATTCCTCTTATGGGGCAACGCGCTATTTCCAGCGACGCGCCTGGATCCAAAACGAATCCGAACTTACCCAGTGCTTACCATCGTGGCTCCAGCCATAAACATTGCTGACTTCGCGAACAATCGGCAGTACGTGAGTTTCGTGATCCATCTGTGGAATCAGCTGTCGTACTGCGCGGCGAAGTGAGCGATTCGCAAACTGCTTATCTTGTTTTTGGCTATCGCGCACATTGACGAGTCCGAGTATGCGGGTTTTTCTGTACGAGCGAGACATAGGTTTTCTCCTAGGCGCCGGCTCGCAGCTAGTATCACACTAGCCGCGTCCGTCACTTAAAGAGAAGAGCATGATTGATGATGATCATTCATATCTCCTATTGAAGTAGGTGGGAGCGGAGGCGGGATTTGAACCTGCGATGAGGAGGTTATGAGTCTCCCGTTTTGAACCGGACTAAACTACCCCGCGATACATATAGAAAAAATGGAGCCACCAGTCTCGATTTGAACGGACGACCCCCTGCTTACAAGGCAGGTGCTCTAACCAACTGAGCTATGGTGGCAAAATGAAATACGCGCCCCGAGGGAGTCGAACCCACACCGGCCGGATTTGGAGTCCGGAATGCTGACCAATTACAACAGGGACGCATATAGTAAAGATGGAAGCAAGATCCACAAAGTCGAATCTTGCTTCGCCGTGTTACATAGCCCTTAGCGCGAACCTTACACAACAACGCTTAGAGCTGTTCACAACATTCATCGAGTAACTAAAGATCTATTTCTCTCTTCTCCCTCTACCGTTGCTTGCGTTGCAAGCTAGATATGATCTGAGGTGAGGTGCTGGATTTGTTTCTTTAGTTGTGTACTCCGGTGTTGTTGTGTGGGTGGAAAAATGTGTACCCAAAACTAGCCAACTGGCAGATCCGAAAGCAAGGCCTTGACAAACAAAAACGAAAAAATCCTGAACATCAATACTGGTGAGGCTTTTGGGTGTTTTCAGCAGGTTAGCGCTAGTTAAGATAGCAAAAATTGGCAATAAGTGGTTTCCCCACTGAAGTCGTCAGTAGGCACACTTCGTAACCCTAGCGCAGCTCATTACAACATGGTGGCACCGGCGGTGGCGCGCCTATTCACGTCAAAATCGTGGTTGATCGCCGCGAACATCCTCGCAAATTCCCATGCCGACGTCCTCGCGAATCCCATGCCGAAATCCTCGCGAATCCCCATGCCGACGTCTTCTTGTTGACGCGTAGGGGCGCATTGCATGCGCCCTTTGTCATTCTGAGCAACGCGAAGAATCTTCCAGCAGCGATTAGGCTATCGTCGTTAATAACGAGCGGCATGTCTACCTATTGGAAGATTCTTCGCTACGCAGCAAGCTGCTTCGCTCAGAATGACAAATCCACTTACGCGCTAGCTAGCGGAATTTGTTAGACTCATAGACGCATCTTTGCGACTCACACTTGAAAAGTCGCAACTCCGCAATGCCACCATGGGAATACACGACATGCGCAACTGGCTCGCCATCGACATCGGCAATACATATATAAAGAGTGCGGTCATCAGTAACAACTCCATAGGCGAAGTCTCCCGCTATGCCACCGCAAGCGTAGAAGAAGCAGCGCGACAAATACTCGCCGACGGTACTAGCGAACCTATCGCACTTGCTTCCGTCGTACCCACCGCAACCGAATGCATCAAGTCGTTAGCACTAGCGAAGCAGCGCGAAATATTTGAAGTCAAACCACAGACACAAAAACTACTTACCAACATGCACCCCGAGATGGGCGCAGATCGTATAGCTAGCGCAGCAGCTGCATGGAAAATCTACGGCAAAGGACAGCCAACAATTGTAATGACCTTTGGAACCGCAACCACTCTCCTGGCAATTTCAGCCGAAGGAAAAATTGTCGGCGGCTACATCGCTCCCGGACTAACTATGATGCTCGACGTGTTATACGAACGCTGCGCATTGCTGCCACAACTTTCCATCACTGATGTCACGACGGAACTCGGACAAGACACGCAAACACATATAACAAACGGCGTATTGCTTGGACACATCGGCATGATCCGTGCATGGCTCGACGAGGCCAAGCGATCACTAAGCGCACCAGCAGTCACAGTAGCAACTGGTGGTTGGGATAAGGAGCTACAAAACCGACTTCACCTATTCGATCACGTCGACGACGATCTCACACTCAAAGGCATTCACGTCATCGCTGAAAACGCGTGATGCGGCTAACCCCACTTCGTCATTTCATCCACACCAAACATTAGACACTACGCTAAGTGCGCGAGTATCGTTCTTCGTGTAATTCCCATATAGATCTATTTTTCACTGAATTAATGACATAAGGTGGATCTAATATTCATTTCAAATCGAATTGAACAAAAAGGTTTCTTTATAAGCGCAAAAGCATAACAGGCAACACAAGCAGCATTTCATTTAGTGGCAACAAGCCCTACGAAATGAGCCCGTGTTGCCTTTGTGCGCGCAAATTCAGCTACAGCAATATCTAGAAAGGAGTTCACCACATGCACATACTCATGATTTGCGATCCACCCGTTTCTGCACCAGGACAAAACACCGGCGGCACACACCAAGTCGTTGCACACCACAAATACGAACTCGAACAGATGGGTCACAAAGTCACAGTTCTCGACGGTCGCCTGTTAGGCTCCATTCCCGAAGGATCAACCGCTTACGGCCACGTAAAGCAAACACTCGAAGATCTGCAACTAGACTCTGAAACTCGCATCCACATCGTCACACAAGGTCAACTCGGCTTTCTAAGTCGCCGATATTGCGTTGAACACTGTATTGCCTTCACGACCGCATATCACACCCAATATCCGGAATACTTGCGTGATCGCCATGGCTTCCAATCAGAACCCATCTACGACTACATCCGCTGGTTCAACCGTGCATCAAGCACCGTCGTCGTCCCAACTCCGACTATGGCTCAACGTCTCGTTGATGCAGGAATACCACAAGCTGTTCCTTGCCTCCACGGTGTTGATACCGAAAGATTCAAGCCCAGGGAAAATCGATTGCTTCAAGTCAAATCACCGAAATTCCTATACGTCGGTCGAGTCATGATCGAGAAGAATGTCGAAGCTTTCCTCAAGCTGGATCTGCCTGGAACCAAAATTGTGGTTGGAGACGGCGTCCTGCGCAAAGAACTCGAAGAGCGCTACCCGGAAGTCCATTTTGTCGGCGTCAAAAGCGGCGAAGAATTGGCGAAGTTTTACGCCGCAGCAGATGTCTTTGTATTTCCAAGCCTAACAGACACGTTTGGGTTGGTAATGCTCGAGGCATTGGCTGCCGGTGTTCCGGTCGCAGCTTTTCCTGTAACAGGACCAGTAGATGTAATAACAAGTGAAAAAGTGGGGTGCCTAGATGAAGATCTAGAAAAAGCAGTAATGACTGCAATGCATCTATCCTCCAAGGACTGCCGCGACTACGCCCTGGACAACACCTGGGCAAAATCAGCGGAAAGATTCCTCAACTTCCAAGTACCATGCGGCGAAAAGAAGTTGCCCAAT
>JAKFVJ010000415.1 GCA_021732245.1 Candidatus Obscuribacterales bacterium
GAGTTGGTACTTGCGTCGTACCGTTGCCTGTGCCGATGAAAGCACCTATGGCAATAGCAAATTTTTCCGGTGGCTTACTTGTGCCGGACATGCGCACCGAATTATTCACGTAAGCGTTATAGGCATCTGTCTTTATTGTGACCGGCTTACCATGCTTGTCGAAGGCACCACTGTCACTACCTGCCGACGACAGAATACGCTTTTGCAAAAGATCGGTTGCCTTGGACAACAGTGTTGCATCGTTATCGACTAGATAGAGCATCGTCGTATTGCCTAATTTGTTGGCAATGATGGCATCGATTCTCAATGTGGCAGCAACGGTATTAATGCCCAACACAGGATAAGGCGAATCACCACTTGGGTCATCGACAAGCGCCATGCGCCCCAGAGGTCCATCGACAACAATTCGACTCATATCTTTGGCTGCCTCAAGCGCCGCAGAATCTATTGCCGACATTGCCTGCTTATGCGTGCCTATTGTCTGGTTATAGAACAAGACAAACATAGCGATTAGAAAAACAAGCGCCCCTAGAGCCGCCGCCATAAGTGCCAAAGTATTGCCATGCTGGCTGGTACGCATAATGTGATGCCTCGATATTAGTAAAAAAATCAGGACGATAAGCAATACCTGCCCGAAAAGACTGTGGGCAGAGCGTTTAGAAAGATTATATAGGTATAATGTCGATCCTATCCGGACAATTGAACCCTGTCAATGCCGCACTGGTGCAGGCCGCTGAGCCTGCACCAGTGAATAGCTTAATTCGCAGCTGCTAGTTGCCTAGAATTCGACGTTTTTGCTCTTATCTTCGGCGCCGAACCAGACATTACCTGGGTAGCCGACTTGTTCCGGCTTAGGCAATTCCACTGGTGGCGGCGAAAGACCAGGTATTGCCTCACGTCGAGGAATGCGACGAAATGGATCTTCGTGCAGACTCTTTAGTGGTGCGCGTCTTTCTTCACCAGGCGTGCCGGCTACCGGAGCAGCTTCCTTTTTCTCAACAGCAAATCCTGGATCGCTAACAGGATTGGTTGTTGAAGATGGAAAGCGTGAAGCCGTAGGCGGCTGGGCTGGAATTTTCAACTGTCTTAGAGTGTCGGATAGATCAAGTGCCGACAAACCAGTGTTGCCTTTATCGGGCATACCCAATTCTTTGCCGCACTCAATACAGAAGCGTCCTTTTCCGGCTTGCTTGGAGCAATAAGGGCAAACACGACCTTTGGCAGGTTCCTTAGCTTTCGGCTTCGGGGACTCAGTTGCAGCAGTTTCGGCAACCACTTTTGCACCGGCGTCTTCTGCAACAGCTTTGTCGAGAACTTCGGCTTTGACTTCCAATTGCGCATCGTCAGCTTTGGCATCCTCTGCTTTAACAGATTCCTCTTTCACAGGCTCTTGCTTGCGAATTGGAGTCTTTAAATGCTCGGCGATATTCTCAATTGAGTGTGATGCCTTGGAAAGTCCCTGCGCAGCTTCTTCTGCTACAACTGCCGCTTCACCTTTGATAATCGACATTATGTCGTTTGCCATTGGCGGCGGTGATGCTGTGGCACCGGCAAACATCGGCAATTCATCAGCTGACTCAGAATGAGATTCTTCGTCTGCCGGATTCGGTGCAGCTGATTCCGGTCCAGGCTTGCTGGACACGTTATGCAACAAGTGCAAGCGGGCGATTTCTTCAATACCACGCAAGTCAACCATGAGCGGTTTGGTTTCACCAAACTCGCTGTCACCGGCTGGAGCCATGAAGACAAGCGCGTGATGTTTTTCCATACGCTTGATGGAGTCGGAATCTACACGGGCAACAACTTGCTGGCTGTGGATACGTCTCCAAGCTACAGGGAATATCGAATCACCTGTAAATTGGTCGGCAATACCTGGGACGATGACCGCATGTTTGCCTATTTCATCCGAGAAGAAGCGAGAAGTCGATTCATCCGCGTTGTGCAAACAAATGCGCACTGCCGAGTTAGAGAAGATTGTCTTCAACTCAGCACCACCGGATGATGTCGGATCGCCTGACATTTTGCCGGCAATCTGCGTGATGTTCTGCAGAATGACAGCCAGTCCACCATTGGCGCCGCGAACGATAGCTGAAAGTTTGCCGGCTATATCGATATTCAATGTTTGATACTCATCGAAGAAGGCAAACAATGGAAGCACCGACGCGGTTCCGTATCTTGTGTGCAACGCTTGTTCTAACTGGTAGACAAAGCAAGCAGACAAGGATTCAGCATCCGGTCCCAATGATGCCGGAGCACCAAAGATGAATACTGTCGGTTTGTGCATTGTTCCGCGCACGTCGACGTTGGATTCTTCAGTAACGCGCAAGATATTGGCGTTTTTGAACATGCGCAAACGACCACGCACGCCTTGAATGTTCTTATCCCAATCGCTGTCTGTGCGGATGATTGAAGAAAGAGTTTGAGTCAACTCATTCAGTTCAGCCGGATCAACGTCAGGATTGTTCTTCAAATTGCGCAGAGACTCCACAATGTTGCGTCTGTTATTAACAAGGCGCATCAAGCCACGCGGGTTGCACGGCAAGGTCATAATCTCAGTCGGCACACCATTTTCATCTTCACCGGATACTTGTACAGCACCCCACTTAAGCAGCGTGGCTAATCCGGCAATGTAGCCGTGATCACGTTCTGCCCAGTGCTGTTCTTCCGGAGGCAAAGAGTTTACATCTCGCACGATGGAGGACGAAAATACCAGCGGTTCAAGATCCAATGGATTCCAATGAATGGAATTAGCATCCAATGGGTTGAAATAGAGTGTTTCAAAACCAGCTTGCTCGGCTTCCGGCAAGATTGTGTATTTGAAGCCTTCTTTTCTTTCATCCAAATCCGGATCGTTAGCTTTAGCTTCCAAAGCAATGATGACGCAAGGCTTGGCCAACATGGCTTTGATAATGGCACGCATCAAGGTTGTTTTACCGGAACCGGATGGAGCCACCATGAACATGTTCTTGTTAGGCAAGCGACCCAAAGGTACTGTAATCGGCAAGTGCGTACGGGCAAGGAAACCAAACGGCAACACGATACCGTCTTCTTCGGTCCAGGTTGCATTTGGATTGCGCTTACCCATGCTACCATGCTTACGCAAGTTGGGTGGGCAAAGGAAAGATCTTTCGTATTCACGAGGGGTCATCAAACCGGACGGCGGATTAAACGTGCGCACGGTTTGCCACGGGAATAATCTCTTCTTGTGAGCAGCGGCAATAATGATAGCCAAAATTACCAAGGTCGGGATCATCAAAGCAACTGATGTTGCATCAATGAAGCCTTTTGGTTTGTAGTTTTGGTTGCCTTGTTGTTGTGTCGGCTGGAAAAACATATTTGAATTTGTGCTTGGATTCGAGTTGGACTCTAAGCGCAAGTTCTGCCCTGTCGTACCGACATTACTTATAGGTTGTTCCTGCTGAGGTTGTGCTTGAGGAGCAGCAGCCATTTGCTGACCTTGACCGCTCGCCATCTGGGCACCAGTCTGGATAAGCGGACTTGTGCCAGGATGTGCGGGATATGCAGGCGTCGGTTGCGCGACCATGCCATTTGGCTGGACGACTTGCTGCGGAGCAACAGGATAGCCACCACCGTTCGGCACATAAACGCCATTTTCGTTTACGCGTCCGCCGGCAGGCGCAACTGTCATTTGCGGCATTGCCGAGCCGGGAGCAAGTAGATATTGATTATCCTGCATTTGCAGTCGACGTTCGTATTCTTTGGCGGTGATTGTCTCACCAGTATCCGTATTACGGTACCGGGCGACTACGCCACGATCGTTCATTTGTGCTCTCCAGGTCATTAGCTTGATTGACCTCCCTCGCTAATACCAACTATTTTCATGCCGTCAGGCGTGTTCTTAACCATGTACTCCAACTTCACTGGGCGGGCTGTTTGACCTTTTCCAGGAATTTGAAGCGTCTGCATGCCATCAACAAAAACAACTATGGCACCGTCATGCGAACCACCGGCAAATACTCTGTCAGCTTTGAAGCTGCTCTTAACACCGGAGCCTTCAATTTGCTCGGCCAATTCCGGCGACCAGACATTTTTGCGATATGTCGCTGCAACATCCGGCGTCATGAAGGCAATGGCTTTTTCCTGAGAAGATCTGGCAGTTGTGGCAGACAAATCCCAAGCTAGAGGCAACCAGGCAATAATCATTGACTTTGCTTGATCAGCATCAGTTGACGAGGCGGATTGAGACTCAGGTGCCGCGGCTCCTTCAACCATGCGATTACCGCTACGCATAGGCGATTGTCCATCGCCGCCTCTGCCTGTCACATCAGGATCGCTCATCCACTTTTGATAAGTGACCTTGCGTTCAGGAGCAGGCGTCGGCATAAGAAGAATTGTCAAAAATATGCCGGCCAAAAATCCGACGGCAGCGACCATGATTAGGGTCAGGCGATATTTTTCTCCAGCTTGATAATCAAACATCTTCTATCACCTCCGCCTAACTGGCCTGCGCATGCGGCTGTTGCACAGTTTCAGGACTTATGCCCTGAGCTAGCAAATGGCATGCCATGCGTATGTCGCCGTTGCAAGCTTCAATCATACGAGCGCGCAATGGCTGATCGTTGTTCGGCTCTGTGGTGGCAACCCAATACATAAAGCGCGGTACAACCAATTTTACGACTCCGCGCGACATCTTGTGATAGATGAGAAACGCTTCTGAGTACTCACGGTTTTTACGCGTCAAGTGTCCAATCGAGGACATCTCTTGCGGAGTCAAACCGCAAGCATCCTTGATCAAATCAAAGTTAGCCGGGTCATTACCTAGAATGACTTTTATCGCACTGTTGCTGGCAAGAGTTCTTGCTCTGTCATCTTTCAGAAGATCGTTCAATTCCTGAGATATGCCGATGAACAATAGACCTAAGTGTCGGCTTGTACGCGAAGCATCTTCAACAAGGGTTTTGCCGCCCTCGTAACGCAACAGCCTCCACAACTCGTCTATACAGAAGACAAATCGCGCCGGTTTGCCTTTTGCCATCTGCTCCATCTTGTGTTGATGGGCGCGTCTTAAGACAAAGTCGGATACGAACAGTGTGACGACCGCTTCCAATGTTTTATCATGGGAAAGATCGGCAGTATCAAATACCATCAACTGCGAATCCATTGGGATGGAAGTTGGTCCGTCAAATAATTTACCGAAAATGGCTCCGCGACAATACAGTCCTAAACGGTTAGCTAGATCTTCGGCAACCTCGCCTCGGCGATAGCCTTTATTCGCTTCTGCTTCTTTCGTCAGCCAGGCAACCAAATCGGATTCGATTGGAATTCTGCCTTCAGCAGCACAGCTCTTATAAATTGCTTGAATGCCCTGCATAAGGATAGGTTTTTCATCCTTAGTCATGGCTTGCTCACCACGCTCGCCTAACATGACGGAGTGGAAATTGAGCAGTTTGATGATATGCGACTCTGGTGGATTAGCCGGATCAATAGGCTTACCGTCAGAAGTAGCAAAAGGTAAATCATAGAGATTAATACAAACTGATCCGTCAGGACCGAGTCTAATGTATGCAGCATCATCATAAACATCGGTCAGCACTTTGTAGGAACCTGAACGGTCGATGATCACTGACTTGGCGCCGGCCAGAGTTTTCATTTGAATGATTTGTTGCGCGACCATAGATTTACCTTCACCAGGCTGACCGAAAACAATGGCCAGGGAATTAGGTAGTCTTTCATCGTACGGATTTAAAAAGACTGGTTCTAAAGTCTCTTTCGAGAAACCAAGCCAATCACCTTGCTCCGAACCCAATTGAGCGTGCACAAACGGGAATGAATTGCGCACTGTCGGTGTTCTTACAGCTTTGCCGCGACGTGTGACATCAAGTCCCAGCCCAGGCATACTGCCAACAAACAATTGCTTTTGTTCATGGAAGCCGACTACAAAGCGAGCACCACGACATTGCGGAGCAGCGCTACGCACTAATTCCGTATTGCGGTTCAAATCTTCCAAGCTATCTGCATTCAAAGTGAAGTAAACAGCGTAGTTGAATATTTCCATGTTGGTTGTATACAACTCGGAGCCGATATGGGCAGCTTCTTGTGCCTTTTCCGCTTCTTCTTGGTTAGGAGCAGATCTCTGTCCCAAAATGCCTTGATATGTGTTGGCGGTTGCTTGTGATTGCTTGCGCTGTAATCTCTTGCGGAATACTTCCTTGTCCAACTTGTGGGCAAAGATATTCATGCGCCATTCGCAGTTAAGTCTCAATAGCGGCGACAACCACAAAGGACCAGTACGTTCCGGTAAACGGGACATGTACAAGCTGCGCACATATTTGCCTGTCGGCTTTGTCATATCTTCTGATTCGGACAAGTCGCTAATCAAAGCGTAGTCCGAATGTGTAAAGTCATATACGGACTCTGCCAATTGTTCACGCAGCGTTGCCGGCTCCATATCCGGGAATATGGCACGCAAATCAGGAGTCATAGAGCCCGTCTGCGGTCTAATTGGGTGCGGCAGCCTTTCTGATGAAACAGTACTTGCTGCAGGATTGAGTTCTTTATAAAGCATCTGGAAGTATTCAACGCCGCCAATTGGGCGACCGCTCATACCACAGTGATTCAACTGCGCAACGTGACCCATTGATCTCTGAACGAGAGTCTGGACATTTTTCAGGTGATGCTCTTTGCTCTGGCTGGCAGCCTTATTTGTAAATACGTCAATAATATGCCCGACGGTACTTTCAATGAAAGACTGTTTTGCCGGCTTTTCTTTGGGTGGTCTAAAGCAGAAAGTGACATAGAACTTCAATTCAGGAATAAAGTTTTTCGACATCAAGAATGCTTCGTCATTTTCCACACCACGAGCAACATACTTGAGAAACTCATCGTTGACTACATCAACCGGGTGGCGCAAGAAATATTCACGCTTGGAGATGTTGTGACAAACAATTGTTAGTTGCACTGATGTATCAACACTGTTTAAAAATCCAGTGAAGTGTTGCATGAGTGAACCAAGGCGCACTTCATCAAAACCGGATACATGTACGCCATCTACTTCAAAGCAGCAACGGTAGCTGCCATCTTTCAAAACAACAATGCCTAAGCCTGATGCTTCATCATGGAAGAGATCCCACAACGGAACAAGTCCGGCTGCCGACGGATTAGTGCGTGGCACAGCAGCAGAAGGCAATTTAGATAAACGAGTCTTGCGCATCTGACGATCTAAATCTTGAGCGCTCGACTTTTGTCCTCTGCCCAGGAATCCCAGGAGGCTATTTTCAGCTAGATTTGAGCGCGATAGTGATGAATCCATAATTACACCCTAATCAATGAAGTCAGGCAAGTCTTCGTCGGATAAAAACCGCTTAGGACTTGGATCTGGTCCGGGGACATAAACAGAAGGAGAAAAGAATGACTCAATCATTGGCTCAAGCGAAGCTGTTGGTCCGGCCAATGTAATGAGTGCATAACCAGGTCCGATGATCATGACGAAAATAGTCAAATCTAAGCGCAGATCATGACCTAAAAACGGTATCGGGTTGAGCCACGAATAAAGCTGCGAACCAAGCAACAAAGAAATGAGCACAGCTATAAGCTGGTCATAACGCATACCAAACAACTTTGGTTGGTCTTCTAGGTTTAGTGGTGTGATATCTTCCATCATTTCCTTTTACCTAGACCTTTGCGCCTTGATCAACAAACATGAGCTCCACCAAATGAGCAGGCATAACTGCCGGATCGCAGTCTCCTGAAATAGCCAAAACCTTTTGTCTATCTAGAAGTTCTTGCGGAATATTGGCAATCGGTGTCACTTTTTCAAAATGTAGAATTGCTGCTTTGAAGTCTCTCAACTGACGGCAGATTTCACCCATGACGTAGTGATAGTAGCCACGGCTGCCTTCCCAATCGTCTAATTTAAGAGTGTTGTCCATCTCGTGATGGGCAAGCTCTAGAAAGCGAATTTCCGGGTTGCCGGCTTCACGGCTGCACCAATAGCCATTCAAGGCTAAAAGTGCCAAATCGAGGCTGTGGGAGCCATTTGAGCGTCCAGTTAAGACGGCATGGGCAAAGCGCTTGGGATACTCCAAGCTAAGTGGTTTAGGTAGGAGCTTGCTGTCGAATGGGTGAGTTTTAAAAGCCTGTACCCACCAGGCATAACCGCAGGCAGAGCACATAGCCACAAAAGCAGCTCTTAATGCCGGGTCAGGCAATACCCTGTGCAAGTCGGCTTCTACAGGGGTTTCAGCGGTAATGTCCGGCGAGGCGGCCAGCGTCTTAGTACCGAACATGGAATTGCATGTTGGGCAAAGAAGCGTCGTATCTCTTAGAACAAATTCTTTCATAACCTGCATCGTGCCTACCAGAAGGGAAGCTTTAATGCATATAGCTTAGGGATAAATAAGCCCCAGGTAAATCGGGGGAACTCCCATTCTCGTGGGAGTATTCCCACACTTTTGATTAAGTCTTAGAGTGGCTGTCTAGGGATTTTTGCCCTTAGGACCTTTATTGCCGAGCATGCTGTTTACAGCTGACATGCTAGGTATTCCGCCGCCATTTAATATGGTTTCGGCAGCCCGCAATTGCTGAGCATTAATACGGCTTACATCCCAATTCTGAGTGCGCATTGCGTTGACCGTGTAGGCGGTGTTGACAGTTGTGTCTCTGGCGCCCAATACTTTCGCGCTGACAGCAAGATCCGGGATAACCTCAGTCTCGTTATTAGCGGTGAAGTTATCGATTAGTTTGCCTACTTCAACCATGTCTTTGTGTTGTAGCTGCATTTCACTCATGCCTGCATCACGAGCGCTTTGAATGAAATTCACTCCAGCTTCAATGCGCGATCTGACAGTAGACTTGCCTGAGTAGCTACCTAAAATTGAATAAGCTGTGCCGGCTTGCCTTATATGTCCGCTGCTGGTCAGGGTCTGAATGCCCGCCTTAATATCTTGATTGAGCATTGGCAGCTCAGCACCATTTGATTTGACGTACACTTGTGTAATCACGTCTACATCTTGAGCATCTAGGCTATTCGACAAATTACCAAGCGTAGAACTAAGCTCCGCCCCTTCCAATCCGGCAACGCCAGGTTGCGCTTGTATATAGGCAGATACTGCTCTAATAGCTTTTGCTTGCTGACCTTTATTCATGGACATAATCCACGGATTGCCCGCAGCTGCTCTATTCTGAACTGTCGGTTTCATAGCAAGAGACGACAAGTTGTCACCGACAGTGCCATAAGAAGCATTCCATGGTGAATCAGGTCTTTGAGTGTCAACCATCATAGAGTCGACATCAGCCTGCCTGTCACCACTCCAATCGCCGTGTATCTGTCTGAGCATCGCTGTATAGTCGTTGCCCTTCTCATTGCGATAATAAGCTTCAGCACCTTCAACGGCATAACGCTGTGCACCTTCACGCGCACGGAATTTACCAATTGTAGATTCCTTATAATCCTTGCCTTCAATGTTTGCTCTCTGCAAGTCACCAGATTGCGGAGCATCGTATCCCATTTTCTGGGCACCATGCTCGGCTGTATGCTTAGCCAAATCATTACCGTTAATGAGCTGTC
>JAKFVJ010000401.1 GCA_021732245.1 Candidatus Obscuribacterales bacterium
AACACTGGGCAAGCATAAATTGATAGCGAGCGTTTTTCGGCTCAGCTGTCGCTGCTTGTTTGATTTCCATTAACGCTTCGCGGCTAAGACCTTGTGAAAGTAGAGTTTCAGCAGCTAGTCTGTGCTTTTCCGATCTGGCATGTGCCATAGCACGTTCTAGACTTGCACGCCCGGCAGCAAGACTTGTGTTTTGTGGATCAATTGCTTCCAGCTTGCCGTATTCTTGAGCGGCTCCTGAGAAGTTACCGGTTAATTGATAAGCACCGGCAAGACCAAGATGGTTTTCCGGTTGCAACGGATTGGCAGCTATTTGTCTTTGCCAAAGTTCAACTAATGCTTGTCCGGCGGCTGTATCATTTGGATTAAGTATTAGTGCTTTACGTAAGGATGTTACCGCACCTGTCAAATCCTTTTGATTGAGCAAAAGCAAACCTAATTGGCGGTGAGCTTGCGCGCAGTCAGGATCTTTTACTATAGCTTGTTGATACCAGTTAAGAGCTGTTGGAAGTTGTCCGACGTGTAAAGCTAAATCACCCATTTTGGCGTAGGTGCGTCCGGAAGTTTCTAGTTGCATTGCTGCCTGATACTCAAGGACAGCTGACTGCACGTCACCGGCGGCAAGTAGTTGGTCGCCTATTTCCATGCGTGCTTCGGCTGATTCAGGATCGCGACCTAATTTCCGTGTCGCGTCGGCTAATAGTTTTCCGGCAAGTCCGTTATCGGGAGCGGCAAGCAAGGCTTTGCGAAAAGCGGCACTGGCAGCCATGTTGTCGCCTGCTGCCATTTTGGTCTGACCATAAACTACACATGCAGCCGACAAGTTAATGCGCAACTGTTTGTTTTCCGGCTCGAGCTGGACAGCTTTCTCGTGAGCGGCGATAGCTTCTGCCCAACGACCGGATTTGCCGAACTGTACGCCTTGATTGTTGGCAGCAATAGCGCCTTGTTTGCGTGCCTTTTCGGCATTGGCTTTGTCGAGCTGAGCCTTTTTGGCATCATCGATGGCTTTTTGCGTAGCCTTTTCTTCTTCTTCTTTCTTCTGCGCTTCTATTTCGCGGTAACCCGGACGGCGCTTGAACAAAGAAGGGTCTAAAACTGTTTCCTGGGCGCTATCGAAGCTTTTGCCGGCACGTTTGTACTTAACCTGCTGGTCCGAGCGAGCATCGGCATTATAAGAAGCAAAAATGCCCAGGGTTAAAGCCAGGGCTATCGAGAGAGTTGAATTTAGGCTGACTTTGCTCACAATTTGCCTGCCTGGATAGAGCCGATAACGTGAGCACAGCTTAACGATTTGAAAATCCGTAGTCTATTGGGGTTTCTCCCAATGAGACCGTAGTCTTCCCATGCTGGAAAAGCCAAGCCAGGCTTGCCAAGAGGGGCTCGATTTTCGCAATAATCGCCTGTCAGGCGTTTATATATTTACTAAATAAGGTATGTACTTGACGGAATGGTAGGTACAACTACCTATTCAGGGCAATATCAAAGGGCAATCTTGCTAGAATTAAAAGTCAGACTCCTCAAGGATTGAGAGACAAAAGTGTTCCGACCCAGAACGGTAATTTGTGAAAGACATGAACTAATTCGCTTTGGGCTGAAGCGAGTGATAACCGAAGTGGTTGATGTAGTTGGTGAAGCCGCGGACGGTATGGCAGGCGTGGAAATTATCCGACGCATGAAGCCGGATTTTGTAATTCTCGATGTTGATCTCGACGTGCTCAACGGTGTTGAAGTATGCCGTCGCGTGCACGACGAGATGCCTAATTCCAACGTCTTAGTTTTGACTGACTCATATCATGCAACCAAATATCACAACCAATTATTGCGTGCAGGCTCGCGTGGTTTCTGTCTGAAATCATCAGGACCTAGAACATTGTTCGAAGCAATTGAGCAGGTTACGAGAGGTCTGCCTTATTGCGATCCGAAGATTACTCAGTTGGTTAAGCAAAATCCGGCAACATCTCTGCCGAACTGCAACCTAACGGACAGAGAGATAGAAGTGCTTATCAGACTCGATTTGCGCAACAAAGAAATTGCCGACGAGCTTGATATGAAGCTGCGCACGGTAGAAAAACACATTGAGTGCATTCTTGCCAAATTGAAAGTACCGACAAGAACAGCGGCTGCTTTGAAGGCTGTGCAATTAGGTTATGTGCTTTTGCCGAAGATGCCGGCACGCGATCCGGTGACTGGTGTTTCACACGAGCAGACAGTTGCAGAACTACAGGCGGAACTAGCTGTAGCCAACGAGCATTTGAAGGCGCTTCTCAAACAAAACGAAGTTTTAAAAGAAGCTCTGGGCGATAAAATCAAGCAGTGACGGCACTTTCGGGGTTCGGGCAATAGATTTAAGGCAGAATATCTTTTGCCTTCCAGCTGTGTCTGATATGCTCTTCAGGACACTGATGAGGATACCTAAATGTCCGCGAAGCGCCTTTTGGCCTCAAGTTTTGTCCTAAGTCTGATTTTTGTTTCTCAGCCTGCCTTGGCTGAGGAAGAGCCGCCATTTCCTGTTGGTCATTCCGTTAGTCGTTTCATCCAGAAAATAAGCGGTGTGAATGCCTTGAGTGCCTTTGTCGCCAGCAAGGCTGCAACAAGAGCCTTGGAGAAGAGGCTGGGCGGTGAAGTAAAAGCCAAAATCAAGTCTTATAGCTTTACCGACCTGCTTGCCGGCAAGGTCAAATCGCTGGAACTCACTTTTAAAAATGCCCGGGTGCGTGGTATCGAATTAGGTTATCTGCATGTCACAGCCAAGAATCCTCTCTGGTTTAGTTATCGCAAGCGCAAGGACGAACCAACTGGTGTTAACACACCGGTATCACTCAGTCTTGATGGTTACGTCTCGCAGAAGGACATAACAGCGGCTCTCAAAGATCCGCAAGTGACTTCTTCTCTAAGCACCATGAAACTTGATCTGCCGGGATTGGGAAATCAGCAATTGGAAATTCTTGAGCCGGATGTGAAAATTGAAAACGGAAAAGTGAAAATTAGAGCAACGGTTGTAACAAAAGGCGGCAAAAAAGAAACCGGTGTGCCCGTGACAGTTAGCGCGGTTCCGTATCTAGTCGAAGATGGTGCCAAGCTCAATTTGAAGGATATGGACATTCAATCATCAGAGATTGAAAATCCTGTGGAATTTGCGCAGTTCGTGACGGAATTATTCAATCCGTTGATCAATTTTTCGCGAATGGACAATGGACAGCGTGCATTTCGTTTGAATGATTTCAAAATTTCTGGTGCAAAAATAAATTTCGATGGTAAGCTTATTTTGGCTCCGAGAAAAACAACCTCCGCGTTAGCCCAGAAAGCGACTATCACGAGATGAACAAACCCAGACTGATACTAAATGCGGTTGCAGCAGTTGGCACCATCGCATTATTATCTGCCTGTACAAGTTTTCTCAATCACCTTGATGCTAATTCCAACGCGATGATGGATGACTCCAAACACCAGGTGCGTGTGTGGTTTGTCAAAACCGATCAAAATGGGCAACCATCCTTGGTGCCTGTTTCTCGTGCCACATCTTCGACTGATAAATTAGAAGACGCTGTCTCTGAGTTGCTTAGAGGACCAGAGCCGGCAGAAGAACAAACTGGTCTTGCTAGTGAAATTCCACGCGGCACCATTTTGCTGGATCTCAAACATGTTGGTGATAATGTTGAGCTTAATCTCTCGCGCCGTTTTTCATCGGGCGGAGGCAGCGATTCAATTGAGACAAGATTAGAACAACTGCGCCGCACAGTAACTGATGCTGCAGGTGTTCATAAGGTCTACCTGAATGTTGAAGGCGAACGCTTACTAACAGCAGCCGGCGAAGGTATCGAAGTTAGACAGCCGATTAACTGAGTACTGACTTAATTTCTTTGCAAACACCTTTGATGTCGTCTTCGGTCAATAGCAACGAAGAAGGCAACCAAAGTGCGTGTTCAGATGAATGGCTTGCTATTGGAAAATCGCTGTCAGGCAATCTGTATGGATCTTGCCTGTGCAATGGATGCCAAAATCTGCGATAACCGATATTGTTTGCGTCGAAGTGCTTTGTAAGTGCATCTCGATCGTGCACAAAAGAATCCACCCATTGTGGTGTCTCGCCGGCTGCTGTGTTGAAGGGAAATAGCTTGATACCACTCAAACCATTAAGTTCATGCTTGTAGGTGTCGTAAAAGGACCGGAGCTTCTTGAGCCTGCCTTCTATGTCTTGCATTTGACCGATGCCTACGGCGGCTTGCAGGTTCGTCAGCTTGAAGTTATAGCCAATTGCCGGATGCAAGTCGTCGCCGCCTGTGCCTCTATATGGACGTCCTTGGTCCTTTAGTTGTCTTAACTTCCCGTGTAAGTCCGGATCATCGGTAACAATCATGCCACCTTGTCCTGTTGTTATCGTTTTATTGGGTGAAAAGGAGAAGCAGCCAATTTGACCATAGGTGCCGGCTGAACGATTGTCCTTTTTAGAACCAAAGGCTTCTGCTGCGTCCTCGATAACGACCAGTTTGTGCTCTTGAGCAATTTTCATGATTGCCTTCATGTCGGCCAGTCGCCCGCTTACATGCACTGGAATTATTGCTTTGGTTTTCTTGTTGATAGCTGATTGGATCTTTTGAGGATCAATATTGAGAGTGTCTTTCTCGATATCGACTAGACGCGCAGTTGCGCCTGTCATAACGACCGCATTGGCTGTGGCGATAAAGGTTGTATCCGGAACAATCACCTCATCGCCCGGACCTATATCAAATGCCTTTAGGGCCAAATAAAGCGCAGCTGTGCCGCTTGTCACGGCCACTGCATATTTGGTACCAATTAGGTCGGCGACAGCTTTCTCTAACTGTTCTGTAACTTTGCCGTCATTGAGGAAACCACTCTTAAGCACTTCGTGTGTTAAGTCATATTCGCTTAAGCCTATTATCGGCTGCCACCAGTCTATTTTGGTTGCCTTGGACACTCTGTTCATGTCCTCTCCGAAACAAGCGATTTACTGTCCACCACTACAACAGGGTTTTTCATTGGCCAAAAGCCCCATACATCGATGACTAATTTGTTTGGTGGCAGAGAAATGTTTTTGTATGCGCTGTGCGGCGCTCCGAGAATTACGACGTCAGCTGAAGCAATTGCTTTGTCTAGTGACACAAAGCTGTCATTTTTGATAAATGGATCGGTGCAGAAAACTTCCTTGGCGTAGACCTCCAAAAGATTCTTTAGCTTGTACGCCAGTGAATCACGAATATCATCACTGTCACCTTTGAAAGCCATGCCTAGAATGGCAACGCGTAGGTTCGGTAGGTTGTGTTTCTCCAACTGCTCAATTATGAAATTAGGAATGGATTCGTTAACTACCATTGCTGCATTTCCCATGAAAAATAAGTTGTTGGAAAATGCGCAGAGCTGAAGCGTGTCTTTGAGCAAACACGGTCCGGCCGTAAAGCCGGCCTTTGGATAAGGCTTCATGCGAGGATAGTCTTTTGAAAACGCGTCGTAAATTCGATAAAAATCAATGTTGTATTTTTGACAGAGTATAAAAAATTGATTGGACACCGCAAAATTCAAATACCGCCAGCTATTTACGAATAATTTGCCGAGCTCGGCTTCCAATGGGTCTATTCTAATAACTGATGGAGCAAATCGAGTAAATACATCAGTAGCTAATTTCGCTGCTTCCTCTTCAAAGGCACCAACTATTTGCGGCAAGTCTCGCAGCTCTTCTAGTGCTTTTCCTTCGGCGATGCGCTCAGGACAAACAGCCAGGTGAATCTTCCTGCCTTGTGATTGTAATCTTTCATAAATGAGCTTCGAAACACCAGGATACATAGTGCTTCTTAGGATAAGCAGAGCGCCGTCCTTCATGTGCTTAATTGTATTATCGGTATGACGGTATAACTCTTTTAGCAAAGGATTAAGATGGCTGTCGACTGGCGTGCCTATAACTTCGACGACGATATCGGCATCAGCTAGTTCTTCCATTGAATTTGTAGCTTTGAGTGTCTTACCAATTACCTTCTGCAGGACCGGTTCCATATTCTCTTCAAGAAATGGCATCCGTCCGGAATTGACTAGAGCGATTTTGTCGTTATCCAGGTCTATAAGGCAGACTTCAAGATCGTCAAGAGTCGCCAGTACTACCCCAAAGGGTAAGCCAACGTGCCCGCAACCACCGAGTATGGCAATTTTCTGTTTTCTCATTAATAGCCCTGACGGCAAGCGTGCCCAAGTGTATATATTGGAATAATACCACCCAAATAGCGCTCATCATCATCAGGAAGCTGTGCTACTCTAAAACCTGCCTGACTGGTAGACAAGAACTGTGAGATTTACCGCATGAAAATGCTCATTAGCGGCAGCGAGGGATCGCTTGCACAAATGGTGATACCGGAATTCCAAAAGCTTGGACATTCCATTATCGGCGTTGATAACTTTGCTCGTTACGGCACCATTGATCGCCAGAGAAATTACGAATTCCTGCAAATGGATTTGACTGATTCATCAAGCGTCAAAGATCTTTTCAGCAAGCATCAAGTTGATATTGTTTTCCACGCAGCCGCCCTTGTATACGGAGTAATCGGCTTCCATGAAAAACCGGCCGATATTATCGTCGACAATAATCTAATGACGATGAATCTGCTGAAGCACGGCGCCGACAAGATTTGTCATTTTATTTACCTTTCTTCGAGCATGGTCTATGAACGATCAAAAACAGTCCCTCACAAAGAAGAAGACGCAGATCTGTCACAAGTTATGTCGACCTCTTACGGACTCTCTAAGTACATAGGCGAAAGAGTAGTGAAGTCTTTCCACGAGCAATATGACACTAAGTACACTATCTGGCGTCCCTTCAACATCATTACTCCCTATGAGTCACCTGAGGATCAAGGTGTAAGTCATGTTTTCGCTGATATGATTCGCAAAATAATCGTTGAAAAACAACAACCATTGAAGGTACTGGGTGACGGACAGCAAGTCCGTTGTTTTACCAATATTTTTGATGTGGCGGAAGCCATAGCTACATTTTCGCTCGACGCAAAAGCATTCAACGAAACCTTCAATATCGGAAATCCGGAGCCAGTCACTATTTTGCAATTGACAGAGTTGATTGTTCAAATAGCAAAAGAGCGCAAGCTATTGCCGCAAAGCTATAGTCTCTCTTACGAGCATTTGCCTGTTTATGCCGATGATGTGCGTATGCGTATTCCTGATGTCAGCAAAATCGACAAAGTCTTTTCCTGGAAAGCAAAAACCACCCTGCGTCAATCTCTTGAGCAGTGCATCGAACACCAGATAAAGACCAAGGTCCTTTCGGTCTGCGAATAGCCTTTGATGAGAGCCCGTAAAGGTAGCCAGGGCAAATCTTAAAAGGTTGTTTCTCTTCTTACCAGACCCTCTTTGCGTCTGCTATGATATTTCGTTCTAGATTAATTTTTCCCGGGATGTAAAGATGAAAGAAGGAATCCATCCTCAGTATCACGAAATAACCGCAACTTGCGTTTGCGGTGGCAAAGTTGAGCTTGGCTCGACACGCTCTGATATTAGAGTAGAAATTTGCAGTAGCTGCCACCCATATTTCACTGGCATGCAGAAAATCATCGACACCGAAGGTCGCGTAGATCGCTTCCAGAAGCGTTATAACCGCGATAAGGCAGTCGCTAAGTAATACGGATCTGACTCCAGCCTGCCTGGCGTGCTAGTATGAGCGCGTCTTAATTTTTGGCGGGTTGAATCATGGCTGGCAAAGAGAATTTGATTGTTGCGCTGGATGTGCCGACTTTGGCTGAAGCGCAAAAGCTGGCTGACGAGCTGCGTAATGAAGTCGGCATGTTCAAAGTCGGGCTCGAACTTTACAGCAGAGAAGGGCT
The DNA here is from genome assembly GCA_021732245.1 of Candidatus Obscuribacterales bacterium. GTDB lineage: Bacteria > Cyanobacteriota > Vampirovibrionia > Obscuribacterales > Obscuribacteraceae > SBAT01. The sequence goes on from JAKFVJ010000401.1 coordinate 7,839, forward strand.
TGATCTCTTATCCTGGTTTTCCAAGGAGTCGTTGCCGGTATTTTTTGATGGGAAGTTTCACGATATTCCCAACACAGTAGCTGCTGCAAGTGCTGCCGTTGTTGCTCACAACGTGAAGATGTTCAATGTGCATGCTGCCGGCGGCTCTAAAATGATTGGAGCTGCTGCAGAAGCTTGTGCCAAAGCAAATGGAGCCAAGCCTATACTTCTTGCTGTAACAATACTAACCAGCATGTCGCAGCAAGTGATGAACGATGAAATTGGCATTGCCGGGCAAGTTGAAAGTTATGTGAAAAAGCTGGCGCTGCTGTCCAAATTTGCCGGTGCTGACGGAGTGGTGGCATCTGCTGCTGAGGCAAAGCTCATTGCAGAAGCTTGCGGTCGGGACTTTGTAATTGTTACACCAGGCATTCGCCCGAGTTGGGCCGGACAGGATGATCAAGTACGCGTTGTAACACCAGCTGATGCAATTTCTAATGGTGCTCATTACATTGTTGTTGGACGTCCAATTGTCAAAGCAGCAAATCGCAAAGACGCAGCTAAGCGCGTCGTAGAAGAGCTTCTGTCAGCCGGCTAGACCGGCTCGCCTTCCGGTTCTTCCGAGGCAGCCTGTGGCTTGTCTTCGATAATTCTATTCATCTGTCCTTTAAAGCCAATTGGGCCGCGCCTCGGTTTGCCAAAAACAGAGAGGAACAATTGCAGCGGGTTGGATGGTCTGTCTGTGCTTTCATGATCGTACATGTAGGAAAGCGGATCATTCAATTCATCGGCGTCATTTAAACGCATAAGCATGCCGCGACTGGCAAGTGAAATAGCACCTGTTTCTTCTGAGACGACAATGCAAAGTCCATCGTAAATTTCGGATAGTCCCAAAGCTGCCCTATGACGCGTTCCGTAGCGATAGCTCAGTTTTGGATTGTCTGTGATGGGAAGGATTACTCCGGCTGCAACAATTTTGTCTTTGCGCAGAATGGCCGCACCGTCATGTAATGGAGAAGCAGTATAGAAAATGCTCAACAGAAGATCATGCGACACATCAGCATTTACTGGTGTGCCGGGAGTTACGTAGTCCCATTCGGCTTCCGGCTCTTCAACCACAATGAGGGCACCACATTTGATGCGCGAAAGTTCGCGAACGGCAGCAATAATTTCTTGAATAACCATTCGAGATCTGTGCTTCTCGCTGTCTCTTAGTGAAAGGTCAATGCGAAATGCTTTGCCACGACCTAAATAACCTAATCCTCGACGAATTTCCGGTTGGAAAATAATGAGAATGCCCAAAAGGGCCACTGGAATCAGGGATTGCAGAATGGACGTAATTAATGTGAAGCCTAGTGCCCAGGAGGCAATACAGATACCGACAAGCGTCATCAAGCCTTTGACCAGGCGTTCAGCTTGTGTGCCTCGTATGCGACCCCAGAGCCACATGATTCCATAGAAAATGATGAAAAGTTCGATGAATAGTCTAGCTAGGGACAACCAATCGGCATGCGAGATTGCCGTCTGCAAGATGCTGAAGTCAATTGTTAGCTCTTTTAGAGGATTCAATTTGTCACCTACCCGCTTGCCGCCCCGTATTAAGGAAGCTGTTTCCTAATGAGGGTTGCCATATCGATTATATGCCTCAGACGGCACAATTTCTTGCGTTTTTTGCCCTTAAATAATCCGGAATGCGATCTTGTC
>JAKFVJ010000042.1 GCA_021732245.1 Candidatus Obscuribacterales bacterium
ACTTATATAGATAAGCATCCGGGAAAGTGACGTTATATAGTCCATAATCCCTGGCAACATTATAAGGACTGCCGCCAGAATTATGACACCGGCGCCAATTACCTTAAGGATTTGCACCTTGTCCTGCATCAGTATTCTCTATTTAGGTACTGCTCGTAACGTGAAATCATGATTGGCGTGACTATCTTCAGCCCGGCTAGATACGAGGCGACTAGCGCCCCTGGCAAGGCTAAAAGACGTACGGCCGTTGGTAAGAAGGAATAGAACATAACCATAACAATGATGGTTGCGCCCATAGTAAAAATTACGGATAGTCTGGTAATGAACTGCTCTTGCTCGAATCGCGGCATCATTTGAAATCTGTCGCTGAGCATGCCCAAATAGTTGGACCAGGCTTTCTTCGCCGTGCCCGTCGATTCTTTCCAGACTTTGGTTTCGGCAATATTTCGAGGTCTATTGCTCATATCGGGCGACGCTGAATTGCCGGGTGTGGCATCAATCACATCGTCGTCATTGCCCTGCTTCTTAGGAAAAACCATTGAGCATCTCCTTGTCCTTGAAAGACCCTAATCCGATTCTACTTCTTTTTAAGCTTATCTATTTGAGTTTGTACACGACCAATTGCCGACTCTACTTCTTTTCTGTGTGGATTTGAGTCGTCGGAGGCTTCTAAAAATGTTTGTCCATAATTGACGGCTTGTTGTAATCTATCGCGGTCAACCTTCTTGGACTTGCCGCTGTACAGCGAAAAGAGTCCGAAATAAGCCTCCTGACACTGTGGATCGGCAATGAGCGCTTGCTTGTAATGATCAAGGGCCACTTCCGGAATGCCGCGTGTTGCATCTCCCAGTCCTGTTTGTCTTTGCGCTTCAGCTCTCTGGCTGATAATTTTGCTCAGCCCTTGTTCTGCACGTGGTGCAATTTCCGGTATTTCCTTGGCCAGAGTATACGCTTGTTCAGCAGAGCGCAAGTCGCCATCATTAAAGGCTTGCTCGCCTAAGGTGAGCAAGTCATAGGGATCTTCCTTATGTCCTGTAATTACTTGAGAGAATTTATCGCGAGCTTCTTTAAAGCGGCTTTGCGCAAGTGCCTTTTCTGCCTCAGACAGCTGAATGCTTTCCTGCACATTTTTGGCGCCGCCTTTAATCACTTTTCCTTGCACGTTTTGCTCAGTGACAATGTTTTGCAGTTGATCCATCAATTGTTGATAGCCAGGGGGATACTGCCCTTCCTTGCGTGCCTTGCGGAAGTAGACACGCGAAAGTCCAAGCAGTGCTTGCGGATCATCAGGTGTGGCGGCAAGGATTGTGCGATATTCTGTTTCTGCAACATCTAGTTTGTCTTGGCGTAAAGCAAGTTCGGCTAGTTGTGTGCGCAAAACCATATCATTTGGAAGAATTTCCAGAGCGTTGTGTAATTCGGCAATTGCCAATTCACCGTCACCGCGCATGGCATAGTATTCGCCTAGTCTCTTATATGGAATTGGATCATGTGGTTCAACACGAATGGCTTCACGCCAGGAAGCCAAAGCTGCCGGGCCATCGCCTTGCTTACGGAAGAGATCGCCTTCTACTTGATACCAGTCATGGGTGCGATACTGCTGCGGAATATTGTGCAATTCCATGAAAGCTTCTTCTTGCTTGCCTTGTTGGCTTAAGCAAATCGCTCTCTGAAGTTTGGCCGGATGGTAATTGGTGTTTAGTTGAATAGCTTTGTTTATCATGTCTGACGCTTCTTGATCCTTGGGATTCAAGATGAGCAAAGCCTTACCTAAAAGCGTTAACGTGACTGGAGTTTCAGCGATGCCACATGCGGCACGCAAAGGATCAATTGCTCCGTCAACATCATCAGAGGCAATTTTTGCTAGTCCCAATGTCTGTTGCGCAATAAGGATACTGGGATTTGCTTTGACCGCTCTTTTGCAAAGAGTCTCGGCCGCTTCCAGATAGAGGTCGCGTTTGGCTGGTGAAGCGACATTTTTAGAGTGAATGTACGATACATAACCGGCAGCAGCTAAGATATTTGGGTTTTCTTCGTACTTGCCTTTTGCTTGGCGCAGCACTTTTTCCGCCTCAAGAATTTTCGCCGGCCAGGACTGTTTGGCAAGCGAGACGGCAAGCCCGGCATAAGCATCGCCGCTGGCGTCGCTTTCAACCAATTGTCGATATGCGTCTTCGGCTTCCTTGTATTTGTTGTTGATAAGTAAAGTATCGGCATCATGCAGGGTCAATGCCATAGCGGCTTGCCGGCAGAGGCTAAACTGCCCGCAAAGGGCAGCGACAGCGACAAAAGCTAGCCAGGTCTTTTGTTTCATTTGGCGTTTTCCAAATCCGTTGCTTTCTTCAATTCTCTTTCTGCTTCCTTGGTGTCACCGAGTTGCTTCAAAGCTTCAGCAAGCTTTCTGTGAACTAAAGGCAAATTCGGTGCGATGCTAATGGCTTGACGCAATGTCGCCGCTGCTTGTACCCAGTTCTTTTCAGATGCGGCTTTGTCAGCCTCTTTCAACAGCGGTTGCACACGTGAGGTATTAATTTGGCGGAGCATGGATTCAGCTTCCGTATCTTTCATCATAGACGCTTGGCGATAACATACGGCTGCTTGATCAAGATCGCCTTTCTTTTCATGGACATTACCCAAGAGGCGCCATGCTTTCGCATCGCCAGGGTTGGCATCAGTCAGTGCCGTCAATTCTTTTTGCACATCGTCTAGTTTGCCTGAACGTATTTTTTCTTCCAGATCAGAGTAAACTTTCAGCTTCTTAGCCTCTTCTTCTTTGGCTTGCTGCTTTTTCAGCTCTTCCGGAGAAGGACCTTTTGGCGCCTTTGTGGGAGCAATTGTTTCCTGTGGGGCAGACTCTCCGGCGCCCTCCGCCACGAAGCCGCCCAAGCGCTTAATTCCTTTTGCTAAATCCGGATGGGCATGGATATTTATTGATGCTGCTCTATTGTAAGCAGCAAGTGCCGTGCGCGTGTCGCCTTGAGACTCTTTGCCGCGTCCATAAATGTAGAGTAATTCGGGGTCATTTGGATTGCGCTGCAATTGTGTTTGAATTGATCCCATTGTTGATGCAAGTAATGCCGGAGTAGCTAAAGGCGAACTTACAAGTGAGCTGTGAAAACTTTTGCGTGCTGCAGCGAGCGCCGGATTATTCGGTCCTAGTCTATAGCAAGTCTCGTATTCTTGTTTGGCGTGATCAAAGTCCCCGGCCAACTGATAGGCGCCCGCCAGCATCAAGTGATTATCAAAAGAATTTGGTTTAATCGCGACCGCTTCTCTGGCAATTTCAATTAATCCATGGATGGCAGATGCGTTTGCCGGATTAATAGTCACTGCTCTTCTATATTCGATTCCGGAATTCAAAAGACGTTTCATGCCCACTGTGCCTTCGCCACCTTCTTTGGCTCGGAAAGCGTGGTCTTTCAAAACATCTGCTAATTGACGGTGAGCATCAGACAAAGTATTTTTTTGATCGACAGGCCATTCACGACTGACGGATGTGCGCAATTCTTTGTAGCCTTCAACAACTTTGCCGGCTTTGGAAAGCACCTGTCCTAAGCGGTAATGGTTGTAACCGTCGTCGACCATTTTTATGCACTTGCGATATTCAACAATTGCTGTCTCATAGTTGCCTGAAATTTCTGCTTCATCGGCAATTCTTGCTCGTACTTTTGGATCGTCAGCGTTTATGTTTGCTTGGCGCAAGGCTTCATCAAGGTGTTGATCAGCCGGACCGTTGCCTGGATCTACATAGAGTGCACCGCGATATTGAATGGCAGCGTGATAAAAATCCTTCTTGTTAAAAAGCATGTCGCCGTATCGAAGTTGAGCTGCCGATAAATTGGTACGAAATGTTTGGTTGTCCGGCTCAGCTCCAAGTGCCAATTCATGTTCACGAATGGCGTCTTGCCAGAGTCCTTTGTTGCCCAATTCAACGCCTCTGTTGTTGTGCTCGTCAGGCGTTTGTGGATTTGGTGTTTGTAAATACACACCACCGCCGCCTCCGCCGCCGCGCCTACGCGCTGATTCAGCAGGCAGTGGACTGACAAAAGTCAGACTCTGAGCCAATGAGGCGACAACGATACAACTGATGGTCAATCGGAATTGGGTCATAAACCACATTCTAAACATGTAGCCGGCTCTTGCGCTTTTTTCAGAAGAGCTTGATTTTCATATTCCATGTATTGAAATAACGAAGCGTGCCAAAGTTTTTTGGGCACAAAAATGTTATGCAGCTAACCGTTTTCAAGAATTCCTCAAGAGCCCTATTGACAATTGTGGATAACCGATTAAAAATTAGTCACTTTGCTGCGGAAGCCAGTCTACTGCTCGAAAGGGAGGTTTAGAGCAGTCTCATCTGATAGACTGGGAATACAAGAGATTGAGCGGTCGGCGCCTATTTCCGGGCATTTCTTACCACCTAAAAAACAACTGGCGTTGTCACTTCTCATTCACCAAAATCGCTCTCTAGGAGGGCACAAGTGAGATTTTGTACGCGTATTTATAAAGCGCCTCTTTTTCAGGCATTAACTTGCTTGGCAGCAATGTCGTCTTGCAGTGCCGCTTTCGCTCAGTTGCCTCCAACTAACATGGGCAAATTCGTGCACACGCCTGGCGATAATCAATATTCAGATTCAACGCAACTACAAAGACATCCTGTCTATCAGCCACCGCCGCAACCACAAGGTGGTGGACGCATGCAATTGATGCGTGCTCCGGCAGGACCAAAAATTGATGTTTCCGTAGAGCCTATATCTTGTGATGAACCAATTCCACCGGCTTTGTTTCCGCCATTTCCTGACAGATTGGATTTGCCGATTAGCTCCAGTACTGGCGGCTCTTGGTTGAAAGACAAGAAAGAAGGTGGCGGCGGCGGTGGCTCAGGTGGAGTCACCTATCACCAGAGTTATGGACACGTGCCAATGGAAGGACGTCCTGCCGGCATCTACGGCATGTCACAGAAAATACCAGTTGGTGGACAGGCTGTACCTGGGTTAATGCCGGGCGGCGGAGAGGCTATGCCTTCGGGATCATTCATGGATCCCGATAGTGGCGCCTCTTCAATGAATGCCGGTGGCTCAGGCGGCGGACAAGGATATAAGGTGCGCACTGACGCAGCCGGTGGTGGAAGTTATCAGCGTATTCCTGTCGGCTCAGGCGGCGGCACAACGAATTCTTATCAGCGCATTCCAGTCGGTGCCGGTGGCGGTACGACCAATCAATATCAGCAAATTCCTGTTGGCAATGATTCATATCGCCAGCAATCGGGTAATTCTCAATATGGTGACCGGCCAAGATACTCCGGCGCCGGAGACAAAGACATGAGAGCATTGGGTAACGAACCAAGGCTTAACGACCGGAATGGGCAGCAGTCACCTGATGCTCCATCGCCGGTTGTCGTCACACAGAGTTCTACACAAGATCTTTCTCTGCCGGAAGATGACGTTAACTACAAATATCGTCCTGCCAACAAACCTTCAAATTTCGGCAAAGGTCTCGGCAAAATAATGAAGGGACCTATGAATATGATGCCGATGGGATTTTAGTTTTTTTCAGCATGGCGCATTGGCCAAGGTACTAAGGAGTTAGGTAATGAAGAAATTGGTTTTACTAAGTTTGAGCGCAGGTTTGTCGCTATTGGCGTCTGTAAATGATGCTGATGCTCAACAGCGCGTCAAAGACAACATGATTCAAAAGAGTCGCTGGTATACTGCGCCGCGCGAATATCAAATTATTGACGAGAGACCGATCGTAAAAGATTTTCGTGAAGCGCCACAAGCTCCAGGCTTCGTCGATTTGCCTCCAGGGCCGGAAGGTGCCGGTGGTGGATTTGGTGGTGGCGGGGCCGGTGCTATGGGTGATCCAGGTGGTGCCGCGTCGGCTCCAGTTCAATTGGGTGGCCCAAATCAAGGTTACCGCACGGATAGTCCGATGATGGGCAATCCGATGGCATTGCCGAAATCAGGTTTCGGCCGTGAAAGTAATATTCCAGCGCGTGGCATGGGTCCCAAAGGTCCATTGCCGGGCGTAACGCAAGGTGTTTTAGGCAAAATGATGACGCCTAAACCTGGCGCCGGCGCCGGACCGGGAAGCGGTGCGGGTAATGTCAGAGGACGCCTGCTTGGTGGTGCAAAACCTGCTCAAGCTCAAAGCTATAGCGGGGGATATGGTTCCGGTAGTGGTATCGGAAGTAGTGGCAGCAGTGCTCGTACAGACGCCAGCGTACGCGGACGTCTTTTGAATGCCCATTAACGCCAAGATTGGAGTAGATGATAGATAAAATGCAACCAAAAGCCAACGCTTTGACCATTAATGCAGTCTTTGCGCTCAGCTTGACGGCTCTGCTTACGGCGTGCTCGCATTCAAGTGACGAGGCGCCGTCATCATCCGCATCATCTGAGTCGGGTTCGATCTTAGGCGGCTTGCGCCCCAAAGTCGATCCGAAGATTTTGCAGAAATTAAAAGCGAAAAACATGGTTGCTCGGCCTCTGGTGGCAGCAGAAGATGCCGCTCAAGGCGGACAATCTGCTGGGCTGCCTGTTGTTTCCAGTGCGCCTTTTGCGCCGCCTGCCGATCAAGTAGTCAGCGGCAACCAGCAAGCAAGCGCTCCGGCTTTGCCGTTTTTCCCTTTCATGGCTCCTCAGTCAACTCCTCAGTCATCAGGCGTGCCTTCGAGTCCTGGAAGCGTACCGCCGTCACCTGCTGCTTCTTATGGTGGATACGGTTCTTCGGTGCCACCGGCGCCACCGGCGCCACCGGCTCCGGGTGGTCTGATTCCGCCACCGCCTGCGGTGTCATTATCAACGCAAGCGCAGACTGTGCCTTATGGTGCGCCACCGGAAGCATATATGAACCCATATGCTAATCCTTACATGAATCCTTATGCGAATCCCTATGGTAATGCTGCACCTAATCCTTTTATGCAAGGTGGAGATCCCGGCAGACCGGCAGGCAGTCCATTTGCATCGGGCGGTGCGGTTAACCAATCTAATAGTGGGGACGAAGAAGCAAAACCGAAAAAGAAATTGCAAGACTTCACGCCGATTACTCCTACAGGCATGGAGTCTAGATCTGCCACCAAGCAGCGCGATGATTTAAAGACACTGCTTAAAGGTGCTTTGTCCATGTCGCCGCAAGTGCAGTCGGAAGCAAGAGATAAGGATATCTCCCTTAGCTTGAGTAAGCTTGATGTCGGCATGCCTCCGGAATCATCCAGAGGCTCCATAACATTGTCGGCTCGCCAGATAGAACAACTGTATAAGCCGGTTGCGCTTGATAAAAAGATCGCCGGACCTGTGCGCAAAATTTTGTCTGATGTTGCTCAGGACTATTATCGCTATCTCTATGCGTACAACAAATTTGCTCTGGCCCAACAAACAGTTGCTGCCCGTAAGCAAGAAACAGAAGTTGCCGAGTCGGCTGCTGAGCAGCAAAGAGCTGCGGCGGATATGTCGCAGGCGCAACAAGGAGCAGAATCCGCTCGTGATGATCTAAAAGTTGCTCAAAATGAATTGGCCGCAACTGCAGGCGCCGCAGCCGCGCGCACTGTAATTGCACGCGTCTCGGGAGTCGCTCCGTCGATTGATTCTCTAGCTCAAGCAGAAAGACAAGCTTTGGCGCAAGCCAAAAGTGACATGTCATCGTCAAGCGGCGGCGGTGGAATTTTGGGACTACTTGGATTTGGCAGCAGCAAACATGAAGAAGTGCAGGAGTTGAACGCGCAACCTAAAGCCTTGCCACCGGCACAACCGAAAAAGGTAGAAGCGAAAAAGCCGGATGCGAAAAAGGGTAAAGTGGCAGGCAAGCCTTTGCCGGGAGACTTAGTGCAGGCTCCTGTCGCGCAAGCAAGTAAGCCGGCTGCTCAAGTGCCGGATTTGAGACCCAGTGGAGGCAATGATTGCATTGCATTTGAGTTGCGCAATTTGAATGTCACGCCGCGTAAGTCGATTTTGAAAGTGGCCATTCGCAATACCGGCAGTGAAAATCTCACTTTTGATCCTGATGCGATTTCCATTATGGAAAACAACAGGAAGCTTTCGGATGCAGCGGTACGCGCTGATTTTGAAACGACACTTGTTGCTCCCAGCAAGGAAGTGTCAGGCACCATTACTATCTTCGGTCATCCTTGGAATGATCGAATCTCCGTCTACCTCTCTGATGCAGGCGGCAAAAACATCCCCTTGAGGCGCTAATAGCTAATGCAGTTGAGAAACAAAGCAACTCGTAAAGTATGGTCGTCGGCGCTTGTGGCGCTGATAGCTTTTGTTTTTGCTTTGGGCATTATAAGCGAAGCCTTTGCTCAAGGTGGCGGCGGTAGCTCGGTTCCAAGTTCCGGTGGCGCCGTTAAGCCGGAGGATGCTAACGATGTAGCAGCCTGGGATATTCGCAAAAAATATTTCAAGCGCTTCCCTTACGCTAAATACGCCGGACCGACAGGTAAGAAAATTCCTGATAACCCTGATGGGCATGACCTTGTCGTTGAAATTGGTGGAGGTGGCGCCGGTGCTGCTGAAGGCTCCGAGGGTGCCGGCGGCGGTGAAGGCGGAGGAGGAGGCGGCGGCGGTGCTGGCGGTGGTTCCAGCGGACCCAAAAAGAGGGAATCAGTCGGACCAGGTAAGCGAGTTGTTTTAGCTTACGATATTTGCCACGTGCATTGTGACGGTGTCGGACACTGGTTGCCCACGGCGGAGTGGTATCACCAGCCGCAACCGCCTTGTCCGTTGCCGGCATGTTACACGCAACCGAAATTGTGGACTTTGCCGTTTGATGAAGTTGCCACGAAGCGTGACGAAGAATTATTTGATACAGCACTGGGCACTTACAAGATGCCGCAACATTCCCTTGGAGTTAACATTGCTCCTGTAAATGGACTGCCATTGACAGATACTCAGTTCCAAATCATTGATAGGGAAAATAACCAGCGTTTTCTGGAATTGCTTTTTGATCCTGAGCACATGACCTGGTTGGCCACGAATACAGGGCAAATCCAGGGCGCGTCAGCCGCCAACAGTTCAGCCGGCGCTGCTGAAGCAAGTTTCAATAATGCTCTTCATCGAATTCGTGATGATGTACTTATAAATGTGGCCAACGAAAATTCAGGATCTTCGTGCACACCAGATCAAGATCCTAAGACTAATTCGCAAGCGGTGTGGATGGTAATGAAGATGTACCATGAAGTGTTTTTGCCGATGGCACTTCTCTTTCTTCTTCCTGGTGCGGTTCTCACGCAAATTCAGAGCTTCGTTTATAAAGGCTTTTTTGAAAGCCAAGTAACGATGCCATTTGAAGGCATTTTGCGTGCAACTATAGCTATTTTCCTCATTCCGGCTACGCAACTGATCGTTAGTTATTCGATTGACATAGGCAACAGCTTATCCGAATCAGTAAAACCTTGGGCAAACACGCAGACTATTTTTATGTGGTCTAAGGAGCAGTCTTTTAACCCACCGATAGACAATCACCTGAACGT
>JAKFVJ010000407.1 GCA_021732245.1 Candidatus Obscuribacterales bacterium
CCTTTCTGCTGAATTTCTGCATCCCACAATCTTACGGCTATTACCGGCACCACCGATGGACAGTGAATCCGTGCGCCTCCAAGCAATTCAAGATACCCAACAATACACTTGAAAGCCGCTTGCTGTGCTGATCTTGTTGTCAATACTATATGCATGAATAGAAGAGGAGCAAAAGAGAAATCGACGGTGAAAGTCGACTCCACTTTTGAACAGTCTAGCTGCGAATTTTTAATCCCAGTTCTGGATTGGACACGTAGAGTTGATCTATGTCGTCTGGGCTTAAGCTGTCTTTGAATTCACATTCTCGATCAGTGAGTGCCAGAATCAGAAGACGGGACGCGGTCTCGTCAAGGTCGGAGTCGCCATCGTCTGTGATGATGCTGCACATGCGTGCGAGGTTTTTTATTTTGTCGTTGAGTACGATGTTTATACAAACACGGACTGTCGGGAGAGGTGTTTCCTTCCGTCTCGTTTCAATCGACCAAATATCTTCAGTGCTTGTACGCTTTAGTCCGGCTTGTATGAGAGCGGCAAAGACCCAAGCTTCGTTGAGTTGAGACTTTGTCGCCGCGTCCTTGATCATCGAGATGAGCCTATGAGTTAGCTCAAATTCTCTTGTGATGAATTCCATGTGTTTACCTCACTTGGTGCCATGCGCTCCTGAATAAGCAAGCGCAGCATGATTGGATCAACGGAGATTGCCTTCAGCGCTTTTTGTCCAGGTCCTTCGAGATCGGCTGCTAGTGCATAAAGCAGGTGCATGTTTTCAATCCAACTATCGCAAGCTACCTCGCGCGCGATACAGAGAATATGTTGACTCTCTTTGGAGAACACATGCTCAATGTCGATTGCATTCACCGCCGGTGGTAACCCTTTATTCGTGCTCCAATGCCACGATGAAAGCAGCTTTGCCGGCTCGTTGATGCTCAGCGCTCGTTGAGTAACAGAAGCGCTGGTCTTTTGAAGAGTAGACTGGATATTTGCGATTTCATTGAGGGTTGCTTCACGCAGCTCTCTAACGGCATCAATTGCTTCGTCCTCGTCTATGTTGCATGCGCGAAAGCTCTTGATGGATTGTGCCGCCGACTCTTCAATTTGCGGCAGAATGTACATCTGCAAAGTTTTCAGTCTTTCGACCAAAAGATTCTCTGTTTCGTTTACTGACCGCGCAACGATTTCTCGGTAGTGCCCGTATAGGCGGCTGAGCAAGATGTCCTTCATGGTTGCCGGCATGGTGCGATTGGATCGAAGGGCAGACAGGGTCTCGTCGTTACGTTCGACACCAAGCTTCAATAATGTATCGTGAACGTTAATGGCTTGCACATTGAGCAATAGTCCGCACAATAGATCTGACGGTGCAATGAGTAGTGCTTTTGCATTGACGGCTTCTTGCTGTGCGTGCGCGAATGTTTGCCAGGCTGCCGATCTGGTCATTTTGAGAGCGCTGGCGGCGGTAACGGCGGCGGTATTTAGTGGTGATTCTTGTGTCATTTATCCGTTTCCTCTTGTGGCTTAAAAGTGCAGTGGCTTTCATTCATCAGGCGCAGCTCCTCTGCGGCTTCTTCTTCCAGAAGCGTTTTGTTGGCTTCGCAGTAGGCGATGATTTCTTCAATGGCTTCTTGCGGCAAGTCCCAGTTGTCGGCGGCTTGCTCGACTGAGAGCTTGTTTGCTCCCATGGTCGTCCAGACAGTCGCTGCGGTGAGTTTGTGTCCTTTGACGTAGAGCTGCTTTTTCCAGGCGTGCGAACTTGTCTCAAGATATTTCCACCCGAGTGAAGTTTCGACGATTTGCTTTACTTGGTCGCTCGTATAGTCGTAAGCTGCGACAATGTTAAGGTCCGGATGGGTAGCGTCGATGCCGCCGCTGTGAATAATTGCAACGCTAACAATGCTGCCTTTATCCGAGATGACTGGCTGGATTATTTTTTCTAAAATGATACGTCTGTTGCGCGTGATAGTTTGCACATCAGGATGTTTGTGCAGTGTGCGCCTTTGACTCTTGCTTAGAATTGCGTAGAACCCGTTCATGCGCGTGTATTTGATTTTGGGAGTAATCGCTAGCGATTGGCAAAGCACGTCGATGTCGGTTCCGGCTTTTAACTGCACTATGTATTGATTCTTCATGTCGTCGTCCTTTGATTGTTTTGGCTAATTCAAACTTCAAACGGGTCGCTGTTGGTGCTAATGCTCATTAGGTGTCTAGGGACCGATAGAATGTGCTTCTTCCACCACCTTGCCAGTCGGCGGCAATTGCATTGTCTGGAGTTGGGGTCACGCCTTCGCGATAGAGTCCCTGATCGGTGGATTGGCACCAGCGCATTACTGTTATTTGGTTGGGATGCGGGACTGTCTGGATAGCTTCGTTGATTTTGTCCAAATCTCCCAGATAGAGAACCTGAGCTACACCACCGCTATAGTGCCAGTCGATTTGTTGTCCTGACCGTTTTCGGATTTTGAGAATCCAATCTTCAAAAATATTAGCGCCGCCAACGGCACCGGTGTCAGCCCACAGAAGTGGTTTGCCGTTTTTGAAGACATCTTGGTCGCAGGGTGTCGGTGGTTGGTAGGATTTTTCTTTCATGTTTTTTCTCCTCAAAGACTCAAGGGGGATAGTTGTAAACGCCAAGCGGCAATCACCTGCAGCTCGAAATGGAGCGGCAAGAGTTTGTAAGGTGCGTGGCAAGCGGGTTTTAGGCTATAGGTGCTTGTTTTCCAAAATTGAATTTGAAATGGTCTATCTCGACCATAACAAATTAGTTAGTAATGAAAGATAGATCTGTGGGGCGAGTAGATGGGGGGTTCTACGCGTAAGCAAGCTAGCGCGGCTTCGCGTTGTGGACGCCACCTTTGTCATTCTGGGGGAGCGCTAGCGACCGAATCTGCCGTGACTATGCGTGGTTCTAGTTGATCAACACGAACGAGTTTACTTGCGGCAGATTCTTCGCTTCGCTCAGAATGACAGGGATACTACATCGCATCGTACAATGGGGCAAAAAAGCAAAAACGCAGAACTGGTTGCGAGTTAACACTCCCAGTTCTGCATTAGTGCGTTGACGATGGCAATCAGCTGTTCTTGGCCTTCACTTCATCGTACCAAGCCTTGCGGTCGGCGTAGGAGAGGTGAGGTGGGCCTTTGCGGCTGGCTACGGTGCGGTTTTCGTCTTCCCAACCCGGACGTTCGATTATCTCGGTTCCTGGGTCGTGGCAGCCGCCCATTTTACATTGCCAATCTTTGTCGGTGTTGAAGCAGGTGATGGTATTGCCGTCGCCTTCTTCTTTGGCAAGTCGGTCGTATTCGGCGCTAATTGCTGGGTGATCGGCATTGTTGAAATAGCCGGTCAGTTTCCAGTTCAAATCATAGCGGCGCTTGGGATTTTCATCCGGGTTGCCGGCTTTGCGTGAACCAAAAGTGAGCAAACGCCGAAGTGCTGCGAGTGCATTTCGCAGAGCGTTAAACAAGTTCTTAAACATAGGAATCTCCTTGTCAAAATCAAGAACTGGTAAGTACGCGAGGAAGACCGGTGGCTTTCCACTACCAACGGTGTACCTTGCGTAAGTGCAAAGCGGAGAGCACTAGACCCTCCGCTTTGCGTAGTTGGTTACGCAGCCAACTTTCTCTTGCTGGATGAATCCAGCGTGACACCGTGGTCTTTCCAGCCGTGCTCGATGCATTCGCGATATCTGCCGCCGAAGATTTCTCTATCGGCAGTGATCATGGCGCGCAGCATGTCGACGAACTTAACCTTGTCGGCAGGCACGATGGACAGAGCGCCAAGGTAAATTCTGGCGAAATGATCCAGGATATCGAGAGCCGAGACGTCGTCGCCGGTGGCGTCGCACATGTCGATTAGGACTTGCACGCATGCTTGACCGGAGATGAGTCCATCGTTGTGGACTTCGTTCTCCATATCCTTCGGGTAGACCTTCTTCGGTTCGCGCTGATTGCGAATACCATCCGGAGCAAGGCAGTAGTAGCCGATGATCCAGTGATATTTGCGAATCGTATCCTTGGTGAACTTCTCACCCGTGATCTTGTACAGATAGGTGGCGATGTACAACAGGTCCATGATGATGTCCATCATGTCACCTGTAGATTCGTGCATTGCACCACCTTCGTCGCCTGGAAGATCTTGGCCAGGAGTCTGCAGCCAGACAACCCAGTGACCAGCTTCGTGCCAGGTTACGCCCAAGTCGAAGCAGATCTTCTTGAACAGACCCCAGTTGCCGCCGGAGCCGACACCGATGTGGATTTCATTCTTGTCGGGATCGAAGTACGCGTTGTCGCGCACTGATTCGTCATGAACGAATACGGTGATTGGCTTTTTCGGCGCCTTCAGTCCGCGTGCTTTGAGATACTCGATCTCAAAGTTGATCGCCAGGAAGATAAGAATTGCATCGTACTCTTCCTGACCGGGTTTGAAGTTGAAGGTGCCATCGGCCATTGGTTCGACTTTTGTGGTCCAGACTGGTCTGTCGGCGTTTGCCTTCTTGGACTTTCTGGCTTTCTTGCGAGTCGGATCCTGACTTGTCTTGTTGTAGTGGACCTTACAAGTTTCATTCTCGAGAATGAGGTTGCCGTTCTTGTCCATTGGAGCATAAGTCATAAGCCGTTCGAAGTTTTCCTTTTCGAGTTCGGCGTACAGCTCTTTCTCCTTGTTCGGAGACTGCTTGTCCGGGCGACCCCACGGAATGGTGGCGAAAGACTTTGTCTTCACTTCAGTCAGTTTGCCATCCGGTCCTACTGGCTCGTGATAGCGCAGTGTTTGATGCTGCTCTTTCACTTCGCCAGATTTCGCGTTGACGAAGTAGATGACCGTACGAGCATTCAGCTCTTCCGGGCATTCCGGATCGCGCTTGCTGCGCAGGCGTCTATCCGACAGCTTGACCAGATAGATGAGGTCCGAGTGATGACCGTCTTTCTGGAAACGAAGACGGGTCTTGCCCATCTGTTCGCACTTGCTGCCGAAAGTTTCTCTGGCAATTTCAACTGCTTCTTCTGCACTGATGGTGCCGTTCAACGTGCGCGGACGTGCACCACGAGCAAGAGTTGAGTCGATTTTGTAGACAACGCCTGCTTCGTTCATGTGTACTTGAACAGCAGCGTTTCCGCCCAGATACCACACAGCCTGCTTGCGACCTTCGACTTTGGCTACCTGGCGCAGTTTGACCATGAAGCGTTTTTCTTCGGTCTTTTCGCCGTTGGGACCTTCAACCACTTGAGTGTATTCTTCGGTTCCGGCGTATCTCAAATGCACTTTGTCAATTGGGATAGTGTCACGAATTCCGAGACTACGCAGACAATTCCAGGCTTGCTGGCGCTTGCCACCTTCATCGTCGGCAGGCATCGGTTTGCTGTACAAACCACCCTGGTCGATTGGGGATGTCAGGGTGCGGGTGTTGCCGTCTGAGCCGAAGTCGGCTTCGAGTTCTTTGACCAGTTTGTCGAGTCTTTCGACAGCCAGTCTGTATTTAAGATATGGACGGAGATCCAGCTCAGGTTTGCCGTGAATTTTTACTGACTCGGCAAGACCAAGTTCCTCGGCAAGATTTTGTCTTTCCCGAGTTTTCTCGTCGCGAAGGAGCTGGAGTTCGCGCTCGTCTTTTGGTGTGAGATTCGGATTGCGCATATGGGTTTTCCTCCTTGGCGTGCGGCAGCGCCACAGCCAATTGCGTGCGTGTGAGTGAGTAAGCTCTGCCGCCGGCAGAACTTGGATTGGCTGTGGCCCTTGTTTGGACCAGTTGTTAAAGAGTGTTTTTTATTAGCCCCAGATCATCCGTCCTGCAGCGCAGGAGGAATAAACAAGAGTGGAAAGTGCTCTGGGTCTAAATTTGAGAACTTTTGTGTGAGAAGTTAGTGACTACGTAACTCCCACACCATAGTGCTAAATATATTTCGATATCTAGTTTTATTAGCAATTACTGATTAATAAGACGTCGCGCGGCTTGCGCACACGGCATTTTCTTATTGCTTTGCAAGTTCGGTAATTGTTAGAGTCAAAGTACTTTTTCATTCGGAAAAACAAAACAACCTTTGGTCTAACTCAGAAACCAATCAGTCATTCGAAATTTACATGCGCGGGCTTTGATTAGAGCCTGCTGATTTTTCCCGCACTCTGGAAGTTGTAGGGGCGCATTGCATGCGCCCTCTGTTCTGCCTTGTTACTTGCCGCTCCAGCACGTGTTTGTGCTTGGCGCTCGCACGCGCATTAGGAGGTACTCATCATGTTTGAAGTCTTACTCATTGGAATTGCTATTCCAATCGCCATTCTCGTTTTGATGGCGTCTGCTCGTATCAAGAGCGAAAAATCAGATTCAGTTAAGCCGGATCAATGTCACCCGCCAAAGGCTGATACCAGTCATTGCAAATACGACCGGTCTGCTCAAAGACGTACGAGCCTTGTGGCGCGTCCTGAAGTTGACTTAACCAATCTGCCACCAAAGGACCAGCGCGTATTAGCGGCGTTTAGCCAGGTTAATCGTGATCGCATTGTGGAAAACCTGAAAAAGCTCACAGGAGAACTTCCAGTGACAGTTACTCGCAATGGTCAAAAAGTCACTGGAACAATTACTTCGCGCAGCTCACATTCAAAAGAGTTGTACGACTTGGCTATGCCGTTTATGGAAGAACAGTTTCAGGCACTGGGACTGACGACCGATCATCACGACTATGCAAAAGGTCACTACAATCTGGTGGCGACACTTGCAGGCGACGGTAGTTCCAAAAAGCGAATTATCTTGGGCGCTCATGGTGATGCGACTGCCGGCGCCACCTGGAAAAACGAGAAAACCAAAGGTGCAGATGATGATGGCTCAGGCATGGTCTTGCTTTTGGAAGTGGCTCGCGCGTTGAGCAAGATGCCGCCGTCAAAGTACGACATAGACTTTTGTGTATTCACCAACGAAGAGCAAGGGCTGGAAGGCTCCTATGCTTATTCGGACAAAGTGAGAAACGAAGGCGAAAATCTAGTGCTGATGATTCAGTTCGACATGGTTGCCTATCATGCCACTGAAGGCAATCGCATGGACGTTCATGATGGTGAAAACAAGAACGGCGCACACAAGTATTACGAAGATGTACTGCGTGCCTGTCACCAATACGAATTGGACTTGACACCATTTGACACGCACAACGATGAAATGAATCGTCGTTCAGACCACGCTGGATTTTTGGATCATGGATATGCGGCTTTGATGTTCTCTGAAGAGTTCACGGACACCGCATTCAATCCCAACTATCACAGCATGCAAGATACGGTCGACAAATTGAACATCCCGTATTACATGGAGATCATCAAGCTGGCAATTGCGTCAGTGTTCAACATTGCTGAAATCAAGTAACTGATTTCGGCTTGCGTCATCCTGAGCCCATTCGACTGTGCTCAGGGCAGGCTCCGCGAAGGATCTCACCACTTAAAGTCGGCGAGATCCTTCACCGCTCATATCTGTCCTTTGTAGGGGCGCATTGCATGCGCCCTTTACTAATTCAATTGAAAGAGGTATCCCCATGCTTACAGTTTTAGCCATCTTGTTGGGAGCATTAGTCGGTCTGCAAATATCGCGTCTTTTCAAAGCGATCAAAGACCACATCGACCCCAAACAGCGCGCCACAATGATGACCGTTGCCCATTTCAGCACAGCCGTCTCTGTCTTGACGCTGTTGCTTGTGCATTTGCGCGAACTTGCCCTGCGTATCGCTGTTTTTCTAAGCGATTTCGTCGGTGTGTGGATCATCAAATACACCCCAGCGTTGCATTCTTTGGCTGGTTATTTGGGAGAGTTAGCCAAGACGCTCTACGACTACGCCGCGCTTGCGCATCCGTTGAATCCGGTGCTTCAAGCGATGGCTGTTTACATATGCGCTCAAATGCTCGTGTTTGAGTTGTTGATGAGGGAGAAAAAGTAATGGAAAAGAAAGTGTTCGACAAACAAGAATTGTTCTCGCTGTTGACCAAAGCCGGTATGTGGGCTGGTGGTGCAACCGCACTTATTGCTGGTGTGAATACCTTCATCAATACTCACGCAGCGCTGGAAGTGTCACCACTAGAGATCCAGCTGCCGGTTATTCAACAGTTGGTAATTCCAGTTGGTGCAACCGACCGCGCCCGGAAGATGAAGATTGATTTGGCTCAAGTCAAAAAGCAAATCACTGCAGCGAAGGCGAAGGAAAAGGCCGACAAAGATTGCGCCTGTCTGACACCGTCGGAAAAAGCGCAAGTGTTTGTCTCCGATGCAGAAAAGTATCTGGAAGACTCGCACAACGCGATGCGCGCCGGCAACTTCCAAGCAGTCGTAAGCGCTTGGAACAACATCCGCCGCGACATTGATCTGGCGCAAGAAGCGCTGCAGGAGTGCAAGTAACTCAAAACACAAATCTAAAAAAAGGAGGCTTGTATGTCGCTGATACTGACTGATGAGGAATATGCGTGCGCAAAAAAGATGTTGTCGAATTGGGAAGAGTTGTTTGCAAAGTACGAAAGCGAAGGGGACACTGAAGCCCAATCGCTAGAAGTGCGCGAAAAGTTGCGCTCCCCTTCTGCAACCTACGCAAGACAATGCCTGGAAGAAATCGCCTTCTATGAACAATTGAAGGCAGGCAACATAGTAGAGTCATTTGATGTTGGTTCTTTGCCGCGCATGTTGATCTGCTTTCGCATAGCCGCTGGATTGTCGCAAGATGAATTCGCCGAAAAGCTGGGCTGTACAGCACAAGAGGTGCGGACTAACGAGAGAAATGAATATCATGGTTCAACAGCGCAACGTATGCAGGCGCTGCTTGATCTATTGCCGGTCACGACAGTTGTAGTTGCTGAAAGTCTTGATACCACACAAGAGCTCAATCGTTGTTCGGTCCTCGACTTGGGGCTGATGTTGAAGTCTGTGCGAGAATCCCAGGGAATGTCCTACGAAAGACTTGTTGAGCGCCTGCAGGAAGAAAAATTGCTTGCGCTGGATAAGACAAAACAGGACTATTGGGACTGTGGATTGTCCTGGCTGGATGTTTCTTCTTTCGTCGATGGCATCAAGGAAGCTGAAGCAAAGTCTTATCGCGAAATGGGGATGACGACAACGACAGCCAAAGTCGTTGCTAAAGCACTTCGCATAAGGCTAACAGTAAAGGCCAAATTGAATCGATGAACTAAAGGCGCATTTATCAATGCGCCTTTTTTCCTCTTGTGTGCTACTATAGAACATCGGAGACGGATTCAAAAAAAGTAAAAGCTCAGTGAACCGTGTGGTCAATTCAGGCGACAGTTGGTAGCGCAAGTTCTTGTTTGCGTTGGTCGGACATTTTCCATGGGAGAAAGTCGGATAGATCATCGGGAGGTCTGCCGCCATTTTTGGCGCAGCATTGCAAGTACTCTGATAAATATTGGTAAGGATCGAGTTTGAATTTGCCGATAGTTCCAAA
>JAKFVJ010000458.1 GCA_021732245.1 Candidatus Obscuribacterales bacterium
ATGTACAGCATGTTCATTTCCCATTTGAAACGCAGAACTAAAGCCTGTAAGTTGGCTTGGGATCTGCTGCTTCTCAAGAAATAGCGCTGGTGAATCGAATTCGTTGAGAGTCTCAACTTCTTCGACAAAGCTTTTTCTGTGACGAGGCTTTGCGCCAAGGCAAATTGAATTACCACTTTGCCAGTCACAGTCTTTGCCGAGCAGTTGTTGGTGCATTTCCAATAAATCAACCAGTTGATTGGCAATGAGTTTTGCTTTGTTGTAGCCGAATGCTGCTTCGAGAATGCTCAACTCGACGGTTGTGTCTTTGGAGAGAACTCCCGCGCACCAGCCGGTGCTTCCTTCGCCAAGTTGTGATGCGTCAAGGACGACGACACTTTTGCCTGCGAGCGCCAAGCGAAAGGCGGCAGCAAGTCCAGTTATGCCGCCGCCGATGATTGCGGTGTGACACCGCTTATTTTCGCTTAGTTGTGTGGGATGAAATGGCCGGTCAATGCGCCAGGCAGGAGCAATTGACCAAATATGGTTAGTTGGGTTTTTTGAATGCATGTTTGCTCCTCAGGTATTTGACCGCAGCGTCTTTTGCACTTTCCTTGGACTGCAAAATTACGTCGGGAGTGAGACCTATTTTGTGAACGCACTTGCCGGAGACAGGCAAAGTCCAATCCGCAAACGTGTATCGAAGCGATGTATCGAAGGAGAGATTTTTGAACTCCTGCGCAATACCTTTTCCAAACGTCTGCTGACCAACAAGCACGGCGCGCTTGTGTTCTTGCAAACAGCCGGCAAGCATCTCGGATGCGGATGCTGTGTCATCGTCTACGAGAATGACAATTGGGATGTTCTTAGCAATTGCCGCTTCGTGACGCTCAGTGAGTTTGCCTGAATCCACTGATGAGTAGTATTCTTTGGCGATCTTCAACGGCACGAGTTTGCGTTCGGTAGCGGATTCTTGCGTTGCCATAGAGATAAATGCGCCTTCTTCGAGGAAGAAAGACGTTGCGTGCATGGCTTCGTCAATATAACCGCCGCGGTTGTCTCGCAAGTCGATAATCAACGCTTTGGCGCTGTGCAGTTGCTGCAAGGCGGCGAAGATTTCTTTGGCAGTATTTCGCGAATTGAAGTTGTCGACTTCGATGTAACCGATTTCATCGGCAATCATCTCGGATGTGACAACGCCTGTTTTCTTGCTGTCAGCTGCTTTGTCGCTTGTATCTTTACCGTCGAGGAAGAAAGAATACGGGTCCTTCAACGAGCCGACCATCTCCTTGATGGCTGCTTCGGTTTCTGAAAGCGACGTAAGCTTACCGTCATACTTGTGCTGCCATCGTGACCAGTCGCCCATGTTCTGCCTGAAGAAGTACTTTTGCTCCAGGGTTTGCCATGTTTGCTGGTACATGTCCTCATAAGTCTTCCGGTTAAGTGGGTTGTCTTGTTTGATGACCGCCGAGGCGTCTTGCAACTCAAGAGCGGAGCCGCCATATTCTGCGAAGCAGGAATTTGGCAGGGCGAACAGAAATAGCGCCATCAAGATGGCGAGGAAAGATTTATGAGGGCTCATGATGTTACCTGCCTTGCCGTAGGCAATTGATATTTGAGAGTCGTTGTTGTGAGACGGCAAAAAACCCACTGACTTGTTTTGTCAGCGGATGATTCGGATTGCTAGCTGCTGTGGACTTTGTGCTTTAGATATCTATTTCAATGTGAAATGGAATTTGAACTTATAAGGCACCTTAGCGAAAACAACTTTATATAAGCAATGCAATATCAATAGACATAGTTAGGCAGGCGCTGAAACAGCGGCCCCGCTTGAGTGTTTGTGATTCGGCCAGCTCGCGATAACTCTTAACAACAGGGCGCATACAATGCGCCCCTACGCCTCGGAATGAACTAGCGGAGAGATTCTTCCAATGCAACCTTTGCGCTAACTGACGGATCGCGTCTCTTGATAATCATTGGTGTTTGCAGAATGATTTCAGTCTTGCCGACAGTCTTCTTGCGTCCGCCTGGAACAACGACAGCATTTTGGGAACACGACCGTAGAATTCTTCGCCTGTTTCAACATCAATGATTGGTGTGCCGGCTGTAATGATCGTGCCTGCGGCGATGACGGCATTTTCTTCGACTAAACAGCCTTCATAAATTCCACAGCTGCCGCCGATGAATGCGTTGTCTTCGATGATTACCGGTTGGCCATTCGGTGGCTCAAGAACGCCGCCGATGATTGTGCCGGCGCCTAAGTGGACGTTTTTCCCGATGCGCGCGCATGAGCCGACGAGCACGAGTGAATCCACCATCGAGCCGCTGTCGACGTAGCCGCCGATGTTGATGAAGCTGGGTGCCATGATGATGACACCTGGCGCGACGTATGATCCGTATCTTGCTGATGCATAAGGCACGACGCGGTTGTTGTCGGCCCAGTTATGCTTCAAGGTGATTTTGTCTTGGAATTTCCCATCTTCAATTTTTTCGATTGGTCTTAGACGGAAATAAAGAAGAATGGCTTTTTTTACCCAGGCGTTTACCTGCCATTTGCCGTCGACTTTGTCCACAATGGTCAGGCGTCCTGCATCAAGCGCGGCAATTACTTCCTCAATGGTCTTGAGAGCGTTGTCGGGCAGTTTTGACTCGTTAAACCATGTCTCAATCTGCGCGGCAATGGTATCAGTTGGACTCATTTGATCTCCTTGGTGGCAAGAAGGCGGGCTGCTGTTTCGGCAAGAATGGCAGAGCCGATGTAAAGCCCGGATTCGTCTATGTCAAAAGTTGGGCTGTGATGCTGGCGTCTGTCTCCTTTTATTTCTGCACCGAGAAACATAAATGCGCCGGGCGCTTCTTCTGCGAGCAGCGAGAAGTCCTCAGCCCATGTCTTGGGTGGTATATCGACGACGTTTTCCGGTCCGATGAGATCGCATGCTGCTTTGCGCATGACGGCGGCAACTTCAGCGTTGTTGACTGTTGCCGGATAACCTAATTCCCATTCGAGTTTGTAGTCGCCGCCGAAATTACGAGCTAGCGAGCAAGCTTTTTCTAGTTCTTCCATTAGTTTGGCGCGTGTTGTTTTATTGAAACTGCGTAGTGTGCCGAGAAGTTCAACGTAATCGGAAATGACATTGCCTCTCACTGACGAACTCTTTACGGAGCCTACTGTGACGATGGCTGGATCTAAGGCGGAAACTTTGCGCGAGACAATTTGTTGTATTGCCTGAATAACTAGAGACGATAAGTAAACCGAATCAATTGTTGTTTCGGGATAGGCGCCGTGTCCACCTTTGCCGGTGATGGTGATTTTAAACACATCGGCTGCTGCCATTGTCGGCCCTGTTAGTATGCCGACTTTGCCCGCTTCAAGTGATGAGTCCATGTGCAAGCCAATTACAGCCGACACGCCTTTCATGGCGCCGTCTTCAATCATGCGCGTGGCACCTGATTTACCTTCGCTGTCGGAGAATTCTTCAGCCGGCTGCATGAGGATGCGTATACAACCGTCGAGTTTTGCTTTGGCTAGTAATTCAGCTGTGGCAAGCACGCAGGAGACGTGTGCGTCGTGTCCGCACGCGTGCATGACATTGGCGTTTTTTGATTGGTATGGTTGTCCGGTTGTTTCTTGAATGGGCAAGCCGTCCATGTCTGCGCGGACTGCGACTGTGTAACCGGAGCCGAGATTGGCTACGACACCCATTTTGCCGACACCTGTTTTAACGTCATAGCCGAATGATTTCAATTTTTCGGCTGCGAGCTTTGCTGTTTCTTTTTCTTGAAAGCTCAGCTCTGGATGTTGGTGAATGTGCCTGCGCAAACTGACGATGTCAGATTGTTTTTGTTTGGCTTCAGCAAGAAAAGCGGTTGATGTTTGTTGCATTGTGGTTAACTGTAGAAATTCGGTTTGCTTCCAGGTACGCCCGGCTTGAATGTGGCTAGCGCCTCTTCCATCAAGCGCCCGGCGATTTTCAATATTGCGACTGCCAGAGCCTCGGATTGCTCGGGGGTGAATGTGGCGCCTGTTTCTTCCAGGGCTCTTTGGACCATCGACTCGGCTTCAGACTTCAGCATAAACGCCTCCTACGATAACGACCTCTTGAGTTTAGCGCAAAAACAAGTTTGTTCACAGTAAGGACATAATTTTGTTGACAACGATATACTTGTCTCAGGAGACAGGAAGATGCCGGAAGCAACACAACAACCGCTGCTTGAGGTCGAACGTAAGTTTCGTATCACCAATGCCCAGGCGGCAGCACTGCCGGAAAAGCTTTTGTCCTTTGGCTTTCGGCCAAGTGGCGAAACCGTCATGAAAGATACTTTCCTGCCGACCGAAAATCCATCAGATATGTTGCGTGTGCGTGAAGAGGACACTGTTAAACCAGACGGCAGTGTGGAAAAACGCATTGTGCTCACCGCTAAGAGCTGGAAGATATTTGATGACGGCAGCAAAGAACGCGAAGAACAAGAAGAAGTGATTGCGCCTTTGACACGCGATAGTTTTATTCGGCTGGGCGAGTCATTGGCTGGTGGGAAGCTGCTTACATTTACAAAGAAGCGGATTCTCTATGATGGCCGGCTTGGTGAATTTGACGCAGTGGTGTCCATCGACTTCGCAGAAGGCTTGGGCCAATACTCGGGCTACTACTCCGAAATCGAAGTACTCGTTGCCTCGGACCGCAACTTATCCGACGTGCGCGACCAAATTTTGGCGCACGCAACGCGGATGCTCGGCGCGGACGCGGAGATGGAAACGAAGTCGTACATGGACATGCTGCGCCTTGCGAGAATGTAGGGGTGCATTGCATGCGCCCGCTTTTTGTAAACTACTAGGGAAAGTAGTTGATAGGCTCAAAATTTTTTGTTGGTGTCCGCCTGACGACTTGTCATGGAAGCAAAGCGAAGAATCTTCCAGTAGGTTGACACGCATCCTGTTGAGTAACAGGGTCGCTGTGTAGTTATTGGAAGATTCTTCGTTCCGTTGCTTCGCAACTCCACTCAGAATGACAAAGGCGGGGTGTGCCGCGTTCGTACTCTTGTGGCGCTGGTCCTAATCCCGCCGCATCGAGCAGTGGTCGTAGACCGACTGGCGAAGTTCGAGTTTCTCTACGACGTACTTCGGCTTGTCATCGGCGACTTCCGTCACTTTCACCAACGTCAGCTCGGCTTCCGTGTTGAATCGGCCTGGTGTTCTAACATGTGTGACAACATAACCACCGTTGGATACGAGCGGGCGCAACGCTTTCTCCAGCGGAATGAAGAAGGCGTTCAACCCTCGTTCTGCGTCATTGGGATCAACGGCGTTAAGCGTCTGGCGCGTATCCTTCACGACACGCTTGTAATTGAGCGTGTAATAGTCGATGTGGTTACAGTCGCTGAAACCACCATCTGAGTACGGATATCCCGCATCACCATCGAGACTTAGTTGTCCTTCCGACAATCCACCACCTCGATCTTTTTCCGACCAATTAGAGACGTGCGTGCGATAGTCGTCGCCCCTGAGTGTCTTGACTGCTTCCGGCAAAGTGCCTGGCAGATGTTCCAAGCGCTTGTCTTGTTCGGCGGGATCTTGTGAAACCCCGCGAGGAAACAAAATTGCTACGGGCTGATTTACTTTTGCGTCAACCCGCAGTGATGTGAATGCAAATATTGCCATTAAGGCAATGACTGCAACCGTGAGTGTTCTGACTATGTTCATCCACCTCTACCTCCACATGTTTTTTATAGTCGCCCCTTCCTGTTCATCGGCGCGACGTCGATGACGAATCGCGCCAGCACGCGTGCCACGTTTTCCCACTCATCCGTCAATTGTGAGTTGATTTCCAACTGCATTGCCGGGATGTCGTGACCTTCTGCGACATAGCGTGTAATAGTTGCCGCGTGACGTGCCGAATATCCAAACGGCGGATTTACCAACACACGATCGGCGAGTTGAAGCAAGCGGCTTCGCAGGGTCTCTACGAGAAAGTCGTGACCGACTACTGACTTGCCATCATTGGTCCCGATGACGAAATCAAACGGGCGCGACGGGTGCAGTTGGTGCAAGTCGATCACAAGTCGTATATTGCTTGCTTCGATTACCGTGCTCAGCGCGTCCTTAAACGGGCAATCGCCGAGAGTCAATGGACAGGTGATGTCGTAGTTTGGGTCATGCTCTTGAACGCCGTTTGTAACAAGCGCGTGACAGTTGAATTTCTGCGACAAGTAACGCGCGATGAGTCCTGTCTTAGGCTCGGCGAATTTTGGTTGTCCGTCGCGTTTGTGCTCCTCGGCGTGCGGAGCGGTGATAAGTATTTTCCTGCGTCCTGGCAGGTATATATGCGAAGTATTGTTCATGGTAAAACTCCTCGCTCCGCAACCTGCGGCTCGTTTGTGTAATCACTGTTTTTGAAAAGGCTTCTCTGGTTTTGTTTTGACTATTTGTTGCGAATAAAATCTACTGATTTAACCTAACAAAATTAGGCTATAGATCCCAAGCGTGACGAGTCTTTTCCTGCGTATTTCTTATGCGCTAGTTGCGCTAACGTGTTTGTCATGTGGTGTTAACTAAGAATTGCGCGCGTATAATAAACAAACTACTAAGATACGAAGAGAAACCATGAACGCAAGATTGAAAAAGCTGCAGCAAATTCTCAGCAAAGAAAAACTAGATGCTCTTTTGGTTCGCACCTTTGAGGGCGACAATCACAACGTGCTCTATCTGAGCGGCTTCAGCGGAACAACCGCCGTCCTGCTCGTTACGCGCAAGAAGGCATACATCATCACCGACGCGCGCTACTTCGCCAGAGCAAAAGAAGAAGCGCCGGATTTCAAACTTGTCAAAGTGCAGCGTGGCAACAAAGTGTCCGACCACATCAACGAAGCAATGTCATTAGCCGGCTTGTCCAAGTCAAGCAAGGTTGGCTTCGAAGCAGGAACAATCTCCGTGCACGTCGGCAAAGTGTGGGACAAAGACATTAAGGCAAAACTCGTGCCGACGGTACACATTATTGAGCGCATGCGCCAATTCAAAGACGAAGACGAAATAGCCCAGTTGCGCAAAGCATGCCGCATCACAAGCAAGGTCTACAAAGAAGTGGTACCACTTATCAAGCCAGGCATGACGGAAAACGAATTGGGATTTGAAATAGACATGCGTCTGCGCAAGCATGGCGCCATTAACAATAGCTTCCCCAGTATCATCGCCAGCGGACCAAACTCCGCCGTGCCGCACCACGCGACAGGCGACCGCAAGTTGAAGGCTGGTGAGCCGGTGATTATGGACTTCGGCGGATTATTCCCGGGTGGATATTGCTCGGATATTACGCGCACAGCGTTTGTCCCGGGCAAGAAGCCGCATCCGAAGATGGTGGAAATTTACAAGATTGTTCTTGAGGCTAACAAAGCTGCGCTTAAGGAATTATCCGTTGGCATGATGTGGCGTGATTACGACAAAGTGGCGCGTGATTACATCGCGGATCTCGGATACGGCGAGTACTTCATTCATGGACTTGGACATAGCTTGGGATTGTTAGTGCACGATCCATACAACTATGAGAAAGATCCATTTGAAGTAGGGACGGTAATTACAGACGAGCCGGGAATCTACATCGAGGGATTCGGCGGCGTACGTATAGAAGATGACGTCGTGGTAACAGCCACCGGCGCGGAAGTCCTAACCAAAGCGGCGCCTTACTGGCAGTTTTAGGAACTAAGAGCAGAGGCAGCCGTGGATGTCCTTGTAGGGGCGCATTGCATGCGCCCTGTTTGTTTACAACGCCATCCCCAAAATCTCATCCACGACCTTCGGGATAAGCTCATCAACATGCCCGACTGTTGTCCCGACGATGCCCATGGATCTGCGCTTCTTCAGCCAGAAGAGGAACAAGATTCGTGACAGTGCGTGGCACGCCGGGAGAGCATCTTCGATGTCGGCGCGGGCGCGGCCGGATTCTTGGCTGTATGAGTCTAAGACGACATCGGCGAATGCGAGGAAACTGCCGTTTTTTACATGCGGCATCGTTAGAGTCGCAAGATCCATCGTCGGTACGCCGAGGAAGGTAAACCACGACCAGTCGATGATGAAAAGCTTGTTGTGGCGGATGATCAAATTCTCTGCATACAAGTCACCGTGCACCAGAGAAATAGGTTCGCCTTTCAATTTGTCAGCCAACACAAAAGACAATTCTTGAAATATCTTTTCTTGCTCGGGTTCGATTAGTTTCCATTGTCGTAGCTGCTGAGCCAAGCGACTGACGAAAGACACGTAATCCAACGGAAATAATGTCGGCAAGATATTGAAGCCCATCAACTCATCGATGCGATAACTGTACGCACGATGTATCTTCGCCAGATCAGACCCGATGCGTTCGGCAAGCTCAGTTGTGCCACCTTTACCAATGAGCGTCTCTTCGCCGAGGTCTTCCAAAAACATCGCCGTCAAATTACCGACGTGCGCGGTCATGTAGAGTTGAGACGAGTTGGTAATAGACGGAATAAGAATGCGCTCGTGCAATTCTTGCTCGATGTCCCACGGTGGCAAAACGAGTTTGTAGATAAGCGTCGACGGCAAGCTGTCGGCAATTTCCAGTCGTTCAACCAGGGATAAATCACGATGACGCAGCAACTGACGTTTGGCAATCGTCACCGGCTTGCCATAAAACTCAGATAACCAGCTAAGCAGCTGACTATCAGGAACAGGCGTTATCAAATTCAGTGACTTATCTTCCACGGCTAGTAATCTTGGGGATGGAAAATGCGGAAATCATTTTCGTCTTTACCGGGTCGAATAATTACCAACTTGCCTTCGTCTCTTTTCGGCCGACCGGATCGACTCAACTCAATAAACATGTTGGCAACAATATCTTCAGACACAGTTCTATTGCGAGCTTTATTGCGTTCAAGACAAACATCTAATGGCACATCCAAAAGCCAAAGTTGAACATCTTTGTATCCGGCTTTGGCAGCTCGTTCCAAAATTGGTCTGCGGTGTTTGAAATTCAAATTTGTATTGTCAATAACCACATCAACATTTCGCGTCAACGCTTCATCAAGACGTTTAAAAAATATCGTGAAGACCTTTTGCGGATCGCCCTGCTCGGCTTCGTCGCCGTACAACTCTTTGCGGATGGAGTCGGCGTTGAAGCACTCGTAACCACGCCCAACAAGCTTCTGGGCGAGAGTAGTTTTCCCTGATCCAGGGATGCCAACAAGAAGTACGATTCGGTTCACAGGTCGGGTCTCCCTCTTCCAACATTGTACGACGCGATATAGTGCTTGCGCTCTTCCAAATACGACATGAACCACACAAAAAATATCGGGGGCGTCATAGCTAAATATGTGACACCGAGAATGAGCCGCACAGTTCGCATTTGTGAAGTAATGAGATCTGCCGAA
>JAKFVJ010000095.1 GCA_021732245.1 Candidatus Obscuribacterales bacterium
GGTCTTGTTGCTACTCGTGAAGCTTACGGTGATGCGCTAAAAGTCCTCGGTGATGTAAATGCTGAAGTTGTCGCACTTGATGCTGAAGTTGGTAACTCGACGTTTTCCGAGCGATTCGGTAAGGCTCATGCCGATCGTTTCTTCGAAATCTATATTGCTGAACAGCAGATGCTCGGTGCCGCTGTCGGTCTGGCAAGTCGCGGCAAAATAGCATTTGCTTCTACGTTTGCTGCTTTCTTGAGTCGTGCGTACGACCAAATTCGTATGGCAGCAATTTCACGCTCCAATTTGCGTCTGTGCGGATCACACGCCGGCGTTTCCATCGGTGAAGACGGTCCTTCGCAAATGGCTTTGGAAGACTTGTCCATGATGCGTGCTATCTTCGGATCGACAGTTCTCTATCCGTCTGACGCCATTTCAGCGTTTCAATTGGTCGAGTCCATGTCCAAGCAGGAAGGCATTTCTTACATGCGTTCAACACGTGAGAAAACACCATTGCTTTATGATGCCAACGAGAAGTTCCCGATTGGCGGCAGCAAGGTGCTCAAGGAATCCAAGGAAGACAAGGCGACAATAGTTGCCGCTGGTATTACCTTGCATGAAGCATTGAAGGCATACGAAGAGCTGGTCAAAGCAGGCATTAATGTCCGCGTTATCGATGCTTATTCCGTGAAGCCTATCGATAAAGCAACACTTTCAACGGCAGCTAAGGAAACCGGACTGTTGATAGTTGTTGAAGACCACTGGCCGGAAGGTGGACTTGGCGATGCAGTACTGGAAGCTTTTGCCGGCGGCAATAACCTGCCGAAGGTAATTAAGTTAGCCGTTGGCTCCATGCCGGGTTCCGGTAAGCCAATGGAATTGCTTGATGCTGCTGGAATAAGTGCTAAGCACATTATTGCGACTGTGAAAAAGTCCATCGGTTAAGAAAATTGGGATACTGTGAAAAACGGCTCGAGAGCGGGCCGTTTTTCTGTGCAAAGGATATTTGGAGATGATTCGTAGAGGTTGGTTGGTTGCCCTGGCGTTGCAAATGGTAATTTTGTTTGCCGGACTTATTACGCATGGACAGGCTAAACAGACTCTACTTGTCTCCGGAAGTAATTGGGAGACTTGGTCGGATTCCGTTTTTGATAGAGCAAAAAAGGAAAACCGTCTGGTCATATTGGATTTGGAAGCAGGCTGGTGTCACTGGTGTCATGTAATGGACGACAAAACTTACAAAGACCCCGAAGTGCTCAAAGTTTTGAAGAATCGCTTTATTACCGTGCGTGTTGATCAAGACTCCAGACCGGATTTATCCACTCGTTATGAAGACTATGGTTGGCCGGCAACGATTATTTTTGATGCACAGGGTAGAGAGCTCGTTAAAAAATCGGGCTACATAAACCCTGAAGAGATGCTCGTTTTGCTCAATGAAGTTGTAAGCAATCCCAAACCCATCGAAGACAAGAAGTCCGACGAAACTGCTATACCAACAACAGATGCCGGCTTGCCGGCCGACTTGAGAAAAGAATTGAACGACAAGCACGTAGCCGGCTACGACATTAAGGCAGGTGGCTGGAAAACCGAGCAAAAGTTTCTTGATTGGGACAGCGTTGAATATAGCCTCGCTAAGTCAAAAGAGCGTGACTATCATCCGGAAGAACGGGCTAGAGCAACTCTCGCTAACGAATTGCAACTGATGGACCCTGTTTGGGGAGGAGTTTATCAATACTCCACTCAAGGTGATTGGAGTCATCCGCATTTTGAAAAGCTAGTGCAATTCCAAGCAGAAAACATGCGCATTTATGCTCTTGCTTATGAATACTGGCAAGATCCTGAGCATTTAAAAGCAGCTCAAGATATTCATCGCTACATGAAAGAGTTTTTGATGAGCCCGGAAGGCGCATTTTATGTAAGCCAGGATGCGGACTTAGTACCTGGTGAGTCAGGACAAGGATTTTTCCAATTGTCCGATGAGCGTCGTCGTGAGATGGGCATTCCGCACATTGATAAGCATATTTACTCGCGCGAAAATGGCTGGGTCATAAGTGCCCTCACGCAGCTCTACGCTGCCACGGCCGATCAAACTTATTTAGGCGAAGCAGAGAAAGCCGCTAAGTGGATTATTGCCAACAGATCAATTCCTAATGGTGGCTTCAGTCACGATAAAACTGATCCAAGTGGCCCATATCTTGGCGATACGCTCTCTATGGGGCGCGCTTTTCTCAATCTGTACGCAGTGACTGCCGATAGAAGCTGGCTTAAGTACTCAGAAGACGCGGCAAAATTTATTGCCAAAACCTTTGCCGGAAAAAATGGTTTTGTCAGCAATGTCAACAAAGACTCGCAGGCAAAACTTGTGCCACAAGCCAATCTTGATGAAAATATTTCGGTTGTCCGCTTTGCCAATCTGCTTTTCCATTACACAGGCAACAATGAATACAAACAAATGGCCGATTCATCCATGCGCTATTTGGCCATGCCTGAAATCGCCCGCAAAAGACGCGTGCTGGTAGCTGGAATTCTTCTTGCTGATAGAGAAATTACAACTATACCGACTCACGTAACAGTTGTCGGCTCCAAGCAAGATCCAAAAGCAAGAGACCTATTTGCTGCAGCTTTGCGCTATCCCGGCAACTATAAGCGTACCGAATGGTCGGATGCCACTGAAGGTAAACTGCCCAACACGGATGTGGAATATCCGCAACTGAAGAAAGCGGCTGCCTTCGGCTGCGCCAACAACCGTTGCTCGGCGCCAGCCTATGATCCAGATGCGCTAGCCGCCATCATCGACCAGCTAAGCAACTAGGTGGACGTGGTGCGACTAATAGCCAAAGTCATTTGCTTTTTGATGCTGATGCAAATTCAGCAAGTTGCAGCATTTGATCAGTCGCATCAGTTGTTTACAGATCAACTAAGTAAGTACCTGAGCCGTGGGCTCGTGCACTACAAGAAATTGAAAGAACACCCGGAAGGGCTCGATCAATATCTGGCGTCACTGGCCAATCTCACTGAAGACGAATACAAAGGCTTCACTGAAAACCAGCAAAAAGCTTTTTGGATAAATGCCTACAATGCTCTCACTATAAAAAATGTCTTGAACCATTATCCGATAAGCGGTACTTTGACCTGGTTTCCGCCCAATAGCATCAGGCAAATAGTTGGCTTCTGGGATGAAGACCAGTTTCGCGTCGCCGGAGAAAACTACACTCTCTACACAATAGTGCATGGGCGTATTCGAAAAGACTTTCATGACCCACGCATGCATTTTGCCATTGTGCCGGCTTCGCGCGGCGCACTGCCTCTGCGTTACGCGGCCTATGTGGGTGAAACAATTGACGATGATTTAAATGCACTGGCAAACAAAGTTGTAGCTGACCCGCAGTTTGTCCAGTTTGACGAAGAGAAGAATGAAGTTCGCCTGAGCAAAATCTTTGCCTGGTTTCCTCTGGATTTTATGGCGCCTGTAGGTTTTGGCAAGAAACGCCAATTGCCGCCTAACGACAATGCCGTTGTCTTGCAGTATGTGTTGCAATTACTCGATGCGCAGAAAAAGCCGCACGAAACCAAGCCGGATATTCAAGTTATTTACAAACCATATGATTGGGCTCTCAACGATGCTGACGCTAAAAAAGCCGACAGCCGAAGAAAATAAGGAGTAAAAATGTCTTATTGGTTATTCAAAACAGAACCAAGCTGTTACAGCTATGATGAATTGGAAAAAGACAAAAGGACTTGCTGGGATGGAGTCGCCAATAATCTAGCTTTGAAATATTTGCGACAGGTGAAAAAAGGCGATCTCGCCATTATCTATCACACAGGTGATGAGAGATCGGCAATTGGTATTGCTGAAGTAACATCTGAGCCTTATGTTGATCCAAAAGAAAATGACGCCAAGCTGGCTGTCGTTGATGTAAAACCAAAAAAGCGACTGGCAAAAGCAGTAAGCCTTGCTGAAATAAAAGCAAATCCGGCTTTTGCTGATTTTCTCTTGGTGAAAATGTCGCGTTTGTCCGTGATGCCTGTGACGGACAAGCAATGGAAAATGATAGTCGGCAAGTAATTAACCGGCGCTTTGTTTTCGTACGACCCTGCTGCCTGTAGCAGTGCTGTTAACGATGTTTCTTAGCGCGGACAACGCTTTCAAATTGGGCCAGATTACCACCTTCATCTCTTCCACTTCATAGCGACCAATTTCTCGGCGATCATAGCGGAGACAAACATCTTCCCAAAGTGCGAAAAGCTTTTTGGGACAAGTCATCTCCCTTGCCTTCTGTTGATATTCAATTAAGTCGAATTGCTCAGTCATAACCCCACACACCCAGTTTGTGTATAGGATGTTGTTGATTACACTTGCTGTCAAGCTATCAAAAATATACGGAATGGAATATTAGTGGGTGATTTAGATATCCAATTGGGATACGTTGCCGATCTTTATCGATGCGTTCTCGATATGTTCTTAATAAGTTCTAAATATTTTCTTTTGACAATCCGGCGCACACAATCCGTTCGTTTGTAGGGGCGCATTGCATGCGCCCGATCGACTGATAAAGCTACGTGTCAATTTTCTTCAGCGCATTTACGTAGGCGTCATAAGTCTGATTATCGAAAAGCAGAAAACGCACATCATTTACAGTACTTTCCGTGCGCAAAAATTCTTTGACGGTAGTAAGTGCAATTGCTGAGGCAAGTACGACAGGAAATCCGTAAGCTCCTGTTGAGATAGATGGGAAGGCAACAGAACTAACCTTGGCCTCGGCGGCAAGTTTCAGGCTATGCGAGTAAACGCCGGCTAACAGTGTCGCTTCATTAGCGTTGCCCCCGTGCCAAATGGGTCCGACTGCATGAATGACGTAGCGAGCTTTCAGGTTGCCACCACCGGTGATGACTGCGCATCCTGTCTGGCAGCGTCCGCTTGTTTCCCTTATTTGCTTGCACTCTTGCAAAATTGCCGGACCGCCAGCTCGATGGATAGCTCCGTCTACGCCGCCGCCGCCCATGAGCGTTGTGTTGGCGGCATTGACTATGGCATCCACTTCTTGCCGCGTGATGTCTCCCATCGCAAGGCTTAGAGTAGCCTTGCCTATCTGTAATTGATTATCAGGCATTGGCTAGTCGCCGGAACCCCAGTCATCATCCGAATACATTTGATTTTCTTCTTCGTCATCTTCCATGTACACGGGAATTAGTTCTTGTGGATCTAATTTATAGCAGTTGGGGCAGGAAAGTGTTCCTGTTTCATAAACAAAAACGGTCTGACAAGCTTGGCACAAGTAATGCCCTGCTTCCCTTACTTCACCGGCTGGCAATTTGGCTCTCATTGGCGTACTCCTCTTATTGGTGAGTTTCCGTGCCTATCTTCATGCTACAGCAAATCCTGGATTTCGGGGCAAGAAGGGCAAAAAGCCAAAAGAAAGGGGCGCATGCAATGCGCCCCTACAAAGGATAATGAAACAGTCAGGGGTTTATGGGTATAGTCCTCTGAGCTTTTTAGCTTCTGCCAGGCGGCTGACAGCCAAACGAAGCGCAGCCATTCTTGGACGGAGTCCGGTCTTTTTGACCATGGAAAAAACTTGATCGCAAGCTCTTCCCATAATCTCTTCCAGGCGCTTATTCACTTCGTCTTCCGACCAGAACAAGTGCATTAAGCCTTGAACCCACTCAAAGTAGCTAACGGTAACACCGCCGGCATTAGCCAGAATGTCCGGCACTATGAGTACGCCCTTCTCGTGCAAGTATCTGTCGGCTTCCGGACCTACAGGGCCATTAGCACCTTCGACAATTATCTTGGTGTTAATATCCATCATGTTTCTTTCATGGATTTGGTTGCCCAGAGCAGCCGGCACCAGAACATCGCATGGCAGTGTCAACAATTCGGTATTGGATACAGCCTTGCAGTTGTTGAAGCCTTCAACGCGACCCATTTCAGATACGTAAGCTTGCAAGCGTGGAATGTCTATGCCGTCGGCGCAATAAATGCCACCATGTACATCAGATACGGCGACAACCTTGAAGCCGGCATCGAATAACTGTCTGGCAGCTACACCGCCAACATTACCGAAACCTTGCACAACAACAGATGGTGATTTGTCAGTGATACCAGATTCCTGGCAAGCGCGGTGCACGCAGTAGGCAACACCACGACCGGTGGCTTCCATTCTTCCCAGTGATCCACCGATGGAAACCGGCTTGCCGGTAACAACTGATGGCACTGTGTGACCGACGTTAATTGAATATGTGTCCATGATCCAGGCCATTGTCTGTTCATTGGTGTACATATCCGGAGCCGGAATGTCTTTGTCCGGTCCAATCAAGTTGATAATTTCAGAGGTGTAGCGTCTGGTTAGTCTTTCTTGCTCACCCAAGGAAAGGTTCCATGGTTCGCAGCGAATGCCGCCTTTGGCACCACCATAAGGCAGTCCCATCAATGCGCATTTCCAGGTCATGAGCATGGCTAGTGCGGAAACTTCGCCTAAGTTGACTTCAGGGTGAAAGCGGATGCCGCCCTTGCCTGGTCCTAAGCTCACATCGTGCTGCACACGGTAGCCGGTGAATGTTTTTACTGTGCCGTCGTCCATGCGCACTGGCACTGTGACTATTAATGCACGCTTGGGGTAACGAAGACGCTCGTGAAGCTCCGGATCAAGACCCATCTCGAGAGCGATTTCATCGAGCTGTCGTTGAGCCATCAGGAAGTGAGGCGTCTCGCATTCCATTCCTGGAATTTCAACCGGCTTCACTGTAGCCATTCAGATACCCTCCTGACCGTTTCGGGTCACACAGATTCAATTGTCAAATTAGTGGGGGTAGTATGCCATGAAACCCTGATGTTTACCAGGTAAAAGCCATCGTAGAATCCCCCATTAAGTCTTTTTATATCGAGGATATGGAGCCAAAAGTTAAAGACCCTTGGCAAGTTATAGCGCAGCAAGAGCGGCGAGGAGCCGGTCGTTAGCGGCGCGATGGTGTAAAGCCGGACGGCAAGCGAAGGTGAAGGCGGTGTGTTTTGATAACACACCGCTGGAACCGGAGCGTTACAATGTATGGATGCTCAACTGGTTACTAATCTTTTTACCTCTGGCTGTCCTGTCCCATTTTCTACATTGGGGGCCGGTAACTATCTTTGCCTTTTGCGCTCTTTCCATCATTCCGCTTGCCGGCTTAATGGGGCGTGCCACCGAGTATCTTGGCGAAAGGTTAGGTGAAGGACCAGGCGGACTATTGAATGC
This sequence comes from Candidatus Obscuribacterales bacterium, assembly GCA_021732245.1. Taxonomy (GTDB): domain Bacteria; phylum Cyanobacteriota; class Vampirovibrionia; order Obscuribacterales; family Obscuribacteraceae; genus SBAT01. Next base: position 7,215 of record JAKFVJ010000095.1, read on the forward strand.
CACCTTCGGCAATGCTTGCGAACTGATTATTGCTTTGGCGGCATTGCGCGCCAATTTGCCTGAGGTGGTGAAAGCATCAATTACCGGCTCTATTGTTGGAAACGTTTTGCTTGTGCTGGGATTATCCATTTTTGTTGGTGGTTTGCGCTATGAGACTCAGACGTTTAACAAAACGGCTGCCACCACTCTGGCAACATTGCTTGGTCTGGGCGCCATAAGTTTGATCGTGCCCGCTGTTTATGGTGCCTCAACTGGTGCCGGACATGCAGTCAGGCAAGCCAATATCGCCTTGACGATTGCTATTGTTTTGTTCGTCATTTATTTTGCTAGTCTGTGGTTCTCGTTGAAAACGCACAGGCACTTATTTACCCGCGCAGCAGAAGAAGACGAAGAAGCGGAAGAAGCTTTAGGAACTAAAGGCTGGTCGGTCAGGCGCTCGCTTACAGTATTGTTGGTGTCAACAATACTGGTTGCCGCTCTTTCCGAGATACTTGTTCATGCCGTCGAAGCAGCGGCACATACTTTAGGCATGACCAAGTTGTTTGTCGGTGTCGTGCTTGTGGCAATTATTGGTAATGCTGCCGAACACTCAACAGCTGTGCTCATGGCTATGAAAAACCGCATGGATTTGGCTATGCAAATAGCCTTGGGCTCAGGAGCACAAATAGCCTTGTTTGTTGCCCCTGTCCTTGTTTTTGCCAGCTTCTTGCTTGGACAACCGATGAACCTCAATTTCACAGTTGGTGAAATTGTCGCTGTAGGTCTGTCTGTTTTAATCCTGCCGCTTGTCGTTTTGGATGGCGAGTGCAATTGGCTGGAAGGTCTGCAATTGCTTGCCGTTTATATTATTCTGTCTATAGGCTTCTTCTTTATCTAAAGGACTTACGTGCCAGAGTTGCCGGAAGTAGAGTGTGTTTTGCGTGGGCTGGAAAAGAGCCTCGCCGGCGAGCGCATTGAATCGGTAAAAGTGTTGCGTGAACAATCAATTGCGTGTCCTTCAGCGAAAAGCTTTGCCAAATTAGTGCCTGGCCGTGTCTTTTCTGATTTCGTGCGACGCGGCAAGTATTTGCTTATGAGTTTTGATGACGGCAGTGGATTGGCCTGCCACTTGCGCATGTCTGGTGCGCTTGTGGTGAAAACTAAGGAAGAAGAGAAAGACAAACATTTGCGAGTCTTGTTCAAAATGCAATCTGGAAAGGAATTGCATTTTGAAGACATGCGCGTTTTTGGCAGGCTCTGGTTCGTAAAATCCAGCACTAAATTTCAAGAAGTAATACCAGCTCTAAACAAAATGGGACCGGAGCCGCTCACTGATTTGACGCACAACTACTTGCAGGAAAAATTGGCCACGCGCAGTCAATCTATAAAAGCGGCATTACTTGATCAAGAGTTGATTGCCGGTATCGGCAATATTTATGCTGATGAGGTTTTGTTTCTCACAGGCGTCCATCCGCAAACTAGAGCATCTGATCTAAGCACGGCGAAGCTGAAGAAGTTGGTGGAAAATATCCGGTTCGTTTTAGAGCAGGCAATTGTTGCCGGTGGCTCAAGCATAAGAGATTACAAAGATAGCTTCGGAGTCAACGGCAATTACCAGAATGAAGCTTTGGTCTATGGTCGCGTTGGTCTTTCTTGTACCAAATGCGAACGCAAGATTGAAAGAGTCAAGTTGGCGGGTCGCTCGGCACACTTTTGTCCGCGTTGTCAGAGGCGCTAATTGCCGCCGTTGTAATACATGCTTTGACGATTGCCGTCAGGCTCGGACGCCAGTGAAAGAATGACTGATGCTGGAATGGCATCGTTAGCGTTACTATCAAACGGCAAGAAGTTTTGCCGGCGTAGATCTTGAGCGACTGCTGAAAACGATGTGCGCGGCACAACTACTACGGATGGCGCATCGCCAAGAATATAAGTGTCAAGCAAGAGCCTGGTTATGGTATTGGCGGCAGCGCAGGTTTCTCCGGAGCCGGCGTCTTCCGTCTTGTGCTGAATACGAATAGAGCCGAGACCAGTGTTGGTTATATTGAGAACGCTATAACGTCTTAACCCGACTGCTTCGCAGCCGCGAAAGAATAAATCCTCATAGGGAACATCTTCTCCCTTAGTTGTTTTTTTGTCTTTGTAGAC
>JAKFVJ010000083.1 GCA_021732245.1 Candidatus Obscuribacterales bacterium
CAGCTTTACAGGCTACCTTGTAGATAGGTATGCTGTAAGAATGACAAATCAAATAATCGACGTAAAGTTGACACGAGCTGCTTATAGTTCGAAAATTGCGCTACAGTCCCAAAATGGTTTTGGAATAATCAGTAACGGGCAGCTTTACCAACTTGATGCACGTGGGAATAAGCTTGCCAAATTACTTATCACTGATTCTCGCAATGATAAACCACTATTCGTTATGATTCGCGGACGATTGTCCGATGGAAAGATCGCTGTGGAACAGCTTTCCGACATTTCTGTCCAAAAATACGCAGATGCTGAGCTGAGGTAACTGATGCCATTCAAGATAAGCATCCTGTTACTGGTCGCAGCTGTCCTATCAATCTCTTCAGAGTCGTTGCTGATGGCACAGGCAGCTGAACCGGAAGTTCAAAGGCATTCAACAACTTCTGATGTTCGACCCAAAAACAATCTGGCGAAAACACCTGCTACGTTAGATGCCATGGAATTGCAATCGGACAATGGTCAACCATCAACTGTTTCCAGAGTGAATGTCAGTGATCCCCTTACTGGTGGTTCGCTCACTGGTGTTGGCATGACGTTAGACAAAAAAGGAAACAAGATAATTGTTATGCAATTCATGCCAGGCGGAGTTGCAGAGGCAGCAGGTATTCAGAAGGGCGATGAGATAGTAAGTATTGACGGCAAATCCATCGGCTCCAACCCCACTATCGACGGAGTCGTAAAACTAATACGGGGCCCAGTAAATTCAAAGGTCAGCATTTTGATTCAGAGAGGCACAACTCGCCAGACTTTTACTATGACTCAGGTTCTATTCAGAACACCTATTTACGGTTTTTGCCCCGCACGAAAGAAGGGCAACCCACGGCCAATACCTTGATTGAAATTCGGATCCAGTAATGAATATGTTATCCGGCTCCTATCAGGTAATTACAAGTCAACACTCTCGATTTAAATGACTGCAAACCACTGTTGTGAAACAGGTGGTTAGCGCACGGACACTTATACAAGATCATTCTCTTAGTTTATAGGGGCAGCGCCACCGCCCGTCAAGGTATTAGGGCAGAGGACAATCCTGTTCTAACTTGACGCGCAGAGCCGCCCCTATAACCCGGGTGCCATTTTCCTTTCACTCTTTAAGGAGGCACCTGCCATGACTAATACTTTGTCCGTAATAGCACGTCACTTATTCACTAAAGCCCATTCAACTGCTTTGCGGTACGCTAAGCGATCACATGATGCGGAGGAAATAGCGCAAGATGCGCTGGTGAAACTGTGCTCTAACCATCGTCAAGCGCTACGTGCGGCAAGTTCTGCAGCTTACCTTGATACTACAATTAGAAATGCAGCTTATGATTACTTTCGCAACAGCTCTTCCTTTGCCAGTTACAATCAGATTCTAGGCGTGGCTGAGATATCTAGCGATATTTCCGCGTATGTCACATCCTGCGCTCGTCATCCGTATGATCAACACCTCTAACCTTACTCAGTAGCAGTCGCTATGCGCTCACTTTCAGACAATGAGCGCCGAATACTTGAACTTGTGGGAGTGGGATATAGCTATGAGGAAATCGCAAAGATGGAGGAAGTCCCGATTGGAACTGTTCGCAGTCGAATACATCATGCAAGGCGGCGACTTGAGCAATTATTGAAAGATGATGAGTAATACGGTGTAGTCAACCCAGGGGCTTAGTGATGAACTAAGCCCCTAATACTAAAGAGACACAACGAAGGTGCAGACGTTCCGGCGTGAACGCCGGCTAACCCAGGCTAAATCCGCAAAATAAAATCTAGTCCAGCTTGTGAAGCTGAACAAGATTTGTATTTAGCTTTTGCGTGAAGTCCATGCCGTTGTGGTGCCTCCAACTTTTTGCTGAAAACGCAAAAAGCCTCCGGCGCTACTTTGTACCATCGAATACTTTGGGCGCAAATCGCTGTCCCTCGGAGACAGCGATTTGCTATCGGGAGGCGATTTCTTAAGCTTACCTACGCGCAAGCGCAACAAGGACCAGTCCGGCATAAACGGCACCTTCCCGTAAACGGGTCCCTTCCATTTAATCCTCCCTGCCACTTTGTGGCTCCTTGTCACAAGTCGCGCTCCGGTGAAATGGAAATTGACGCCGCAAGGCGACACTTCAAACTAAGCCTTAAAGGAGGCACAAAATGAATAACATACTTTTCTCTGGTCACGTTGGACAAGAGCCGACAATCAAAGATTTTGAATCAGGTTCAAAGATTGCTCGGTTTTCTCTGGCAGTCAAAAATCCCTATCAGCCGAAAGCTGAGCCAATGTGGATCAACGTTAAAGCTTGGGGAATGAATGCTGAGCGAGTGATGTCACTCATCAGCACAGGACGCGAGGTAATCGTTCAAGGGTCACTTACCTTGGAAGAATACAAATCTCAAAAGGACGGTAAAACGTACATTAAACCCGTGGTCAATCTTGAGAAACTGACGGTCTGTGGACCCAGACCCAAGGCACAAGATGCTCCGGCTCCTAAGGAGCCGAAGTCAAAAAAGACTGCTAAGAAAGCAGCCTAAAATTACAGGGCGGTCGGCATAAGCTGGCCGCCCTTTTTTATTTGTCGCTTCTGATACTCGGTGCGTCAAAAAGTAAGAGGTCAAAAATAAAAACGCCTAGTCCAAAATGGGCAGGTGTAATTCACCTGCCCATTCATTCATTTAGAGATAACGCTTTCAGTTATAGAAACGTAAACCAAGCGTGTCACCAATCCGCTCGATTTCTTGTGACTGGGCATAATTTCAATTGGAGATGAATATGACATTCAAATTATTACATGCCTCTGTATTGCTTGCCTGCATATGTTCGGCACTCGCCTTAAAGGTACTAGGGCACGAGTGTCCCAAGTGGGGCTATATAGACAAATCCGGGAAAATGGTTATTCAGCCATTTCCTGGCGGACAAGGTCCTTTCATAAACGGAGTAGCACAGGTTTGGACTGCTGATGGGTCAAAGTCCCAATATATGGACAAGTCAGGACAAATAATCATGAAGCCCACATGGCAGGGCGTACAAGCCTATGGTGGATTCGGCTTTACCGAGGGACTAGCCGCTGTTAACTTTATATTGCCAAATGGCAGCCGTTGCGGAGGCTACATAGACCGCTCGGGCAAGTTCGTGATTGAGCCGAACTTCGAATTTGCGACCCCATTTTCTGAAGGTCTCGCCGTCGTAAAAGTCAAAGATGGAAAGAGCGGTTATATCGATAAAACTGGAAAATTTGTAATTGAACCTCAATTCGATATGGCCTCTCCTTTCCGCTCAGGAGTAGCATTTACTGAAACCGGCTCGACCGAATTCATAGCCTGCGGTCCTAAGGGTAGTGTTCATGGCGGTAAACCTGGCGTCGTTAGGTGTTTTGACATTACGGGCAAAGAGCTATCCAAAGCTGAGGCCTACGAAAAGACAAAGCTGAACGAAAGGTCTTTTGGTTTGAATCGGGACTTAGCAGTCAGTCCAAATGCAATTATTGAAAATAACGGCTTTGAGGATATCCATCCATATCGGGAAAACATGGCCGCGTTTAAGAAGAATGGATTATGGGGATTCATGGATTCAACCGGCAAGGTAGTAATTGAGCCGCAGTTCGATCGAGTGGAAGATTTTAGTGATGGATTAGCGGCTGTCCATTTCCCAGAATCCAACCCAGGAAATTGATCATCAAGAAGCCGTGGATCCACCCGCCGGTCTTCGACCAGGCGGCAGCCGCTAGCGGCTCAGAAAACAAATTTCATCTGTTCGTTTTCCTTCTTTTGGCTTGGTTCTTTTAAGGTAAGATCTTCCGGACTGGGACACCAGTCCAACTTTAGTTTGCGGCAGCAAAAGACTACTTCGCCGGCGCGGGAGCATCGAAAGTTTGATTTCAGTTTCCTTGAATTTTGAGATGCTTGGGAGAGCCGCGAAGGTGCGCGCCGAGTCAGCGGCGCTGAAGGTGGACGCTCTTACAGCGGCGTCCATTAAGGTCACCGTTATGCCGCTGGGCGGGTACGACAGTACCCGCGCTAATCGGTTGCGTTAGCAACCGCCGCACCGGCACCCGGGAAGGCAAGATAAAGAGAAACGGCAAAAATCTACAAAGCCTTGTGGTACAAGGCTTTTGACGCAGGCATATTTTTTGTTTTTCGCAGATATTCCAGGCGAGATGTCAAGAACCTTGATATAGTGGGGGTTATAGACCATGACACTACTGGAGACCAGAAATTATGCCTCGTTCAGCGCCTCGCACCAAAGTTGAAACTAGACTTTCCTCAAACGACTTCAGCCGGCCCAAAAAGCTTGCCGGTCAAAAGCGGTCCTCGATGTCTGCCTTAGTTCGCGATGCTGTCCTTCGCTACCTGAATGACACTGAGCAAAAAGAAAATGCCGAATATGAGCGCCCCACTGTTCAGGCAATTAAGGCCATGACGAATCGTGTTTGTGCTCTGCTTGCCCGGACCGAAATCAAAGTCGATACCCTATTTCACCTGACTGCAGTGTCGGTTAAGAAGGACGTCTTTGCTGAGGCGCTTAATACGGCTCGCTCCAAGGTGTCGCAAAAGTTAGATGAAGACGAAAAGAGAATTAGCCAGAAGATGGGCAGGACCATGCAATGATCGTCAAACATCGCTACTTCTCAATGCGCTCCGAAATGGCTAAAGCCGGCTCAATTAAAGGAGCAAAGCTCATGGTCATTGAGCGTGCCATCAAGCACATTAACTACAACTACCACCGCCCAGGTGCTGACCGAGACAAAGGCGAAAGAGAATTCTTCAGCGATGAGCGTGACAAGATTGCCATAGATGAAATTCGCCAATGGGTTCGCGATGGCGGCAAAGGCGACGTCATCCACAAGCTTATGCTCTCCCCCGACATTAACCCTGACGACATGCGCGAACTGACCCGAGAGGTCATGAAAAAAATGAACTCTGAAAAGGGGCTGGATCTGCGCTGGGCAGCTAACGTTCATAAGAACACTGATAACCATCACGCTAATGTCATTGTTCTGGGTAAGGACAAAAATGGAAATTTGGTCCGCTTCTCAAAACATGACCATAGTCGTTTTCGGCAACTGGGCGATGAGTACCTTGACCGGGTTCATCCAATGGAACGAGAGGAGAAGCGCAAAGAACGCCGAGCTCGTGAAATGGATCAAAAGCGGGAAGATGCCTTTTGGCGAATGGTTGAACGCGACGAATTTAATTACAAGAAGGCAGTTCGCGAGGCAAAACGTATCGTTGATGAAAAGGAACGAAATGCAGCTTTTGAGAGAATCCGGGAAGCCAAACGTCTTGATGAACTTAATAAGAGCCGCCTGCCGTGGCTACACAGGAAGATACTTAGAGAAATTCATGAGGCCTGGGAGCAGTGGAAGATTAAACAGTTGGAAAAGGAAAACAAGCTCAAAGAACGGCAAGAAGCAGAACGCCTGGCAAAGGCGGAAAAAGCAGAGAAAGAAAAGCAGCGCCAGGAGGCTATGTGGAAAAGTCTGGAACAGATTCGGGAGCGCCGTCGTCTACAAGCCAAAGGCGATGATCTGTCACCGGAAAAGCGGCCGGCGACCGACACTAAAGATCACCCCAAGCCTCAATCAGCAGCAGACAATCTACCACGGGATGAGATTAATCACTTGGGCAAGACTTACTCACAAGATAATGACTTAAAACAGCTGCGGGCTTTAGATAAAGCCTTGCGGGAAGGACCTTATCGGGAACGACTGCCGATTGATGAATACAAAAAACTTTGGTCATGGATAGGCAGTAAGGAAGCCGAGGAAAAGCAGCGGGATCAAGACAAAGTTGCACAAATACAACCGGATGCCCAGACGATTCAACAGACCACAAAGACCGTCACTGAAAAGGAATCATTGCCTGAGCCTAAGCAAACAAAGACACCGCAAGCATCAACACCTATCCAGCCAATAACACCAAGAGAAAAATCCGACCCGAACAAAATTTACTATGGCAATCAGGTCTATACACGCGAAAGCCCAATTGATGATTTGGTTGGTCTTGCCAAACACATCTCGGAATACAACGAGGAAGCTCGATACTTGGGATTGCCGAAGCGAAGCCTCTCGCGAGAAGACTACAGCAAGTTTTCTTCCTGGTTTGAAGAAAAGGACCGGGAAAGAATGAGCAAAGTAGTCGACAACGTGATCGAGAAGGAAAAGGTTCGGGATCACATCAAATCCACAAAAGCGATGCCGCCCAGAGGTGGCGGAGAAGTTCTCAACCACCCGGGAGCATTCTTCAATGGCGTCATTATTCTTCACCAGACAATGAAGGCTGGTTTGGATCTCATTCCCACGGATTATGGTCTGGGCAAAGATGAATTGCTGCTGGCTAAAGGCAAAGCCCAAGATGCTTATCTCAACAAAGAAGAGAAATGGAAGGAAGCCAATAAGGAAAACAAGATACAGACACGGCTGGAAGTTGATTTAGAGCTGAAGCGCATCGATGAATTCAGGGACAAGGTCAAGTCAATGATTGATAACCGTGAGCGAATTCAGCGCTCGAAGGAAGATAGAAGGCGCTTTCTGTTCCTCACCGACATGGAAGAGTTGACCCGCCACCGTTTTGAACCATATGAACGCACTCGACTGGATAGATGGGACGTGTAGCCATGCCATCGGAATATACAAATACTTTCCTAGTCAACTGCTCCGCAACTACGGCAGCAATAGCCATTAGAGACGCGATTAAAGCCAGACGATATAACTTGGACGGGCTAAATCCCCAGGGGCAATTTCTATCAGCATCCAGACGCATCTCAGAGCCAGCCGGGCGCGATAAATTCGAGTACGACTTTCAAGCCTCTGCCTCCTGGGATGAAGACGGCAGCGGCATCGTCATTCAACTTTCCATACTGGAAGAAAGCTATTACCAAATCGAGGACAAATGCCAGGAACAATGGAACTTTATTGCCGACAAAACAAAACAGTTAGCTGACAGGTACAAGACAAAACAGAAAAACCAACCGAAACGGACTACTTATGGCTCAGCTCGATGGGCAACGACTGACGATCTTGCTAAGAAGAAAATGCTAACTAATTCCGTTGCACCGGACACTTTACTAATTGGAAAAATTGGCGACAAATATTTCACGATTCCCAAAGAAGAGACTAACCGCCACGCTATAGTTTGTGGACCTCAGGGTGCCGGCAAAAGCACAGCCATTTTTGTCCCAAATATCCTGGAGCGACCTTACACATCAATGCTTGTTACAGAGGCAACTTCTCAATCTGGCATCCCTGACATTTATGAACGTACAGCCGGGGCACGATACAGCATGGGACACCAGATTTATGCTTTCAACCCTTTAGATATGTCATCAACGCGCATAAATCCAATGGATGCAGTTAGAGCCGCTAATACAATTGGTAAACGCATAAGCTACGCGCAAGACCTGGCACATTTGATAATTGCTAATACCAGCAATCCAGATTCTAGAGCAGATCCGATTTGGGATCGAGCTGAGCGTCATCTTCTCAAATCGCTAATTCTGCATGTGGCTGCTGGACCGCCCAAATATGCGAACCTTGCTACTGTACGCAATCTTCTAACGGCTGGTCTCAAATATTTAAAACCAATTTTCAAAAACAGTCCATCACCACCAGGACGGTCGGAATTTGAGGCGTTCATGAATCTAGCTAATGAGCGGTTTGCCCGCGATGTTTCCATTGGATTGTTCTCCCGCCTTGAGCCCTGGGGGTTTCCAGAGGTAATCACGCTTACTGCGGAGACAGATTTTCGCATGAGCGATTTGGCAAATAACTTATTCACTTTCTATCTTTCTGTTCCTGGAATGCGTGACGATTTGAAGCTTGTGACAGTAATTCTGTTTGACTATTTAATGCAGACGGTACTAAAGCTTGTGCACAGGCAGGTGCCACCACGATATCCAATTGCCTTGATGCTTGATGAGTTTACAAATTTTGGGCAAATAAACAGGCTGTATAACGCGATAACACTGATAAGAAAGACAGGGCTAAGTATGTCGCTCGGCTTTCAGGACTTCGGACAGCTAATTGACAGCTATGGCGAAAACAGAGGCAAAGTTATTTTACGTCAGCCGGCAACCCGTATTTTCTTCCGGCAAAATGATCATGTAATTGCTCAGGAGATTTCGCATAAGCTCGGCAAAGAAACAATTTGCGAACCAAAGCTTCTTGATGGTGGCAAGATGGATGAACGTGAAATTGGACGTGACCTGCTGACTCCAGATGAGATCATTCATTTGTCTGAAGATCAAATGATAGTGTTTACCAGCAAAACCCGACAAGTTCTACTTGATAAATTCCCATATGGTAAATACGAAAGTCAGCGGAACATCAAGCCACCCAAGCGACAGAAACACCGCATTGATATGACCAGTGTCGGTACCGCCAATAAGCTCCCCGTGAAACCAGGCAAATCCAATGATGATGATAGGCAGCGGCGCTCTGACAAAGCAAAATCCAAAGACCGCGGTAAGGAATCACGCCCGCCCTGGATGAAAGGTGATCGCGATACTCGATCAATATTTGACGATGTGCCGGATGTCGATATTGAAATTGAGCGCGACAGGTAGAATAGTCAGCAATGAGAACCACACACGACGCAATCCAGCACTTCCTCGAAACAGGTGACGATGATCACCTCCCATCTCCAAGGGGCACCGATTGGCTTGTGGCTGCAAAGCAGGCGAATCAAGATCTGCGAGAGGCATTGATTGCGGCAGTCAGACAAAGAGTAGCTGGTCTTTCTGCTCCTGCGATCCCAAACATTGACGTGCGTACATTGGCACGAAATAAGCTGACGCCCATGGTTAACGGACTTTTCCCGGCCGTTGAACGTGAGCCTGTTCTGCAAATGTTTGATAACTCAATTGTGTTTCTAACAGCTGAAAATATCAATCACATTTTGCAAACGACAATGTATCTGCACACTGCCTGGACTCTAGCGAATCTATATCTCAGCAGTGTTAGTGCTGAGCTTTTAAGCAAGACCGCTCCAGACATTGTTGGTTTAAGCGAGGGGACAACCTGCTATGTCTCGCATAAGTATTTTCTTGAAAAGGACAAGTTCTCGGATTTCGTTGTGCATGAGGCGGCTCATGTCTTTCATAACTGCAAACGGGCAACTCTTGGGCTGCCGGAAACCCGAACACGAGAATTTTTGCTCAACATTGATTTTCATGAAAGAGAAACATTTGCCTATGCTTGCGAGGCGTATAGCCGTATTTTAGAGCACGCCCATTCCTCAGGTCATCGTCTCGCACTTGTTGCCGAGATTGAGGCATCCATTGAAAAACAAGACTTTCCTCCTGAAGAGAGGGTTGACATAGAGAA
>JAKFVJ010000320.1 GCA_021732245.1 Candidatus Obscuribacterales bacterium
GCTTAGGAGTATTTAAGTACGCTAACTTTGCTGTGCAGAGCATGGACTGGTTCATGAAGCTAGTCACACATCACAACCCAGAGTGGGTAGTGAACATCATATTGCCGTTGGGCATTTCATTCTTCACTTTCGAATTCATTCACTATCTATTTGAAATTTATCGCGGTAACAAACCAATTGATTCATTCGTGTTGTTTGCCTTGTTCGCAGCATTTTTTCCAACGCAGATTGCCGGACCAATTAAGCGTTATCCTGATTTCCAAGCTCAGATGGAAACAGTCAAGAAAATCGAGCTTAGCTATTTTGACGATGGCATACCGCTAATTATTATTGGCTTTGCCAAAAAACTTTTGCTTGCCGACAATTTGTCGGTACTGGTGCAAATGGGATTGTCCGACCCGTCAGTTTATGGCGCGCCGGAATTGTGGGTGTTTGCCTACGCCTTTGCTTTCCAGATTTACTTCGATTTCTCGGGCTATACCGACATCGCTCGTGGTTCGGCAATGCTCTTTGGATATCACATTCCAATCAACTTCAACTTGCCTTACATCGCTGCTAACGCATCGGATTTCTGGCGTCGTTGGCACATTTCGTTGTCCACTTGGTTGAGAGACTATCTCTTTATTCCTTTGGGTGGATCGCGCGGTGGACGTTGGCTGACCAATCGCAATTTGTTTATCACGATGGCGCTTGGTGGCTTGTGGCACGGCGCATCTTGGAACTTCGTTGTCTGGGGTGTGTATCACGGACTTCTGCTTATCGTGCATCGCGAATACGCTGAATTTGCACAAGGCGTTGAGTGGCTCAAGAAGTTTTCACAGACGAAGATATACAACGTGTTGTCTGTCGTGTTGACATTCCAAGCTGTGGTTATAGGCTGGGTCTTCTTCCGCATGACGGACATCGGCGCTGCTTTCGGTATGGTGAAGCGCATGGTGCTTTGCTCGCCGATGTACACATCTATTGAAAATCACCACTTCATTATCATGAAGCAAGAGTTGCCGGTGATTGTACCGGTGGTCTTGATAATGGTGGCGTTGCTGCTGCTCACTAACTTCCCCATGAGCTTCTGCAATGAGCACGGCATCTTCAAGAAAATGCCGGCTCCGTTGAAGGCGGCATTCTGCTCGGTGCTTATCTTGGCGATGGTGACATTCTTGCCGGATAACTCGAAGCCGTTTATCTACTTCCAATTCTAGGTATACATTGATGCCAGCTTTGATAAACCTGGCGAAACGATTGGCGAGCAGCACTTTCGTGTGGGTCTTGCTTATCCTCGTATGTCTAGACGTAGGCATAGTCTATGGCAAGCCATTGCGATTGATGAATGCAACGAATCTAACTGGTATCAACCAGAATCCGGTTGTAGCTAAGTTGCGGGAATTCTTAGACTCGTCACGGAATCCGGATGTTGTAATTGTCGGCTCGTCGTTGACGCTTGTGCCGGCGGTAAGACTTGATGACCAATATCATGGTGTGCGAACGCGTTATTATCATTGGTACAGCCGCAACCATATACTTGAGTACGATAAGGCGGACTATCTCGCACACTTGTTGAGTGAGAAATTTGGACGCAAGATTGAAATTGCTAACTTGGGTGTTGTCGGAAGTATTATGTCTGATCACTATTTGGTAGTGGAAAAGACTTTGGCTGCCGGCAAGAAACCCAAACTCATAATATGTATGGTGGCACCGCGTGACTTCATGGACAACACGCGCAGCGAAATTGATAAGACGCCGGTGTATAGCGCGTTGGGTGACTTCACTGCTTTCAATGACTTGCTGGCAAAGAATCCTGAGCCGGGTCGTGTATTTGATTTTGTTGTTGGTAACGTGTGGAAGTTTTACAAAGATCGTGGTGATTTTAAAACCATTATGACTACTTGGGCGTGTCACGCTTTTGATCGACAAGCAAGTCTATACCTGGCTAACAAGTTTGCTGGGCAGAAGGCAAATCCGAATGACGTGTATCTTGCCGGACCAATTGTCGGTGTCTTGGATGATGTGAAACCAATATACGAAGTGAAACCAAATACCTTGTCCGACTTGGATGAATATAGAAGAGTCTACTTGCCCGTCAACAAGAAAATGATTGCAGAACAGACGCCGTATTTGGAACGTCTTCTCAAGCGAGCTGGTGAAGATCAAGTGCCGGTGGTACTTGTGGCGTCACCATTGACGAAAGAAAACCTAGCACTTCTTCCTATTGCTGAACTTGCGGATTATCAAAAGCGACTTCAACAATTGTCTGCCGAATACGGTGCGTTGCTAGTTTATGCGCCTGCAAATCACTCACTAAATGAGTTTGAAGACTCCTGTCATATGAATGCAACTGGTGGCAGCAAGTTTTATAGTGAGCTCATGAAGTCGATCTCTGGGGATCAAGATGTAGTGCAACGTCTACAATCTGGACAGCTGCTCGGACAACGATAACTACTAGCAAATATTTGCGGCAAGCAGTCTTGACCCGCTCGATAATTGTGGTGGAAATCACTTTGCGCCGCTTTGCTAGTGGCGCTATATGTGGTGTCGATGTTATCGATCTACAAATGTGACAATACGGTTGAGCGTAGTAATTAAATTTGGAATTTTTGCATTATAGAGTCTGACAAGCGGATAAAATTAACTCCACTTTCTTTTCCTTTAGTGACATAAGTTGGCATCTGTGCCTGCTATTCCGCTTCAGTTGCCGGTTATACCTTTAGGCGTTGATTGCGACAGCTATGCAAAAACTCCGGGATTTATCAGTGCTGCGCGCCAGAAGTGGAGACAAGGGCTGGGGATCAAGTCTGATGATGTAGCAGTATTATTTGTCGGACGATTGAGCTTTCATGCCAAAGCGCATCCGTTAGCGTTGTATCGTGCGCTTGAAGATGCTGGTAAGCAAACTGGGAAGAACATTCATCTCATCATGTCTGGCTGGTTTGCAAATGATGCCATAAAGAATTCGTTTGTCGACGCAGCGCGTGTTTTCTGCCCATCTGTTAGAGTCACTTTTGTTGATGGACGCAAGAAAGATGTGCGTGAGTCGATTTGGTACGCAGCCGACATCTTCTCGTCGTTGTCGGACAATGTGCAAGAAACATTTGGCTTGACGCCATTAGAGGCAATGGCTGCTGGGTTGCCTGTTGTGATTAGTAATTGGGACGGGTACAAAGAAACAGCTCGTCATGAAGAGAGTGGTTTTCTTATTCCAACTTGGGCGCCCCCTGCAGGCACATCAGAAGATATTGCTATTGAGCATGCCAATGGGTTGATGAATTATGACAACTACATTGGCTATCAGAGTCAGTTCTGTAACGTTGATATTCAAGCGTGTACGAATGCATTTGTTGCGCTAATCGAAAGTCCTGAATTGCGTCGTCGAATGGGAGAAGCTGGGCAGAAGCGAGCGCGATTGAATTTCGATTGGCCGGTTATAGTGTTGCGGTATGAAGAGTTGTGGCAAGGACTGGCTGAGTTGCGTAAGTCAGGTATGGCTTATGACGATAGAAAGTCGAGCACGGTGTCTATGCCGGCGAGACAAGATCCGACTATTCTCTTCCAGGATTATCCAAGTAATGTGGTGAGTGATGAAACGATACTGGTTGCTACTTTGATTCCCGACAAGGCGAATTTCGAAAAGGTATGCAGTGTGAGTATGAATACTTTTGCTGCTAGTAGAGTCGTCTTGATTAGTGAAGCTGAGCGCATTCTGTTGATTGTAACGGAGAGCAAGTCAATTAAGTTGGGCGACTTGAAGAGGAATCTTCCTTCGGGTCGACATAAGGCGATCATGCTCACGGTGTTGTGGCTGAGCAAAATGGGGCTTTTGCAGTTGCAGTAAATGCAACACGAGGATAGCTCGCGGGTGAACCATCCTCGTGTCTAGCCGTTGAGCAACTAACTACGCCGATCGGAAGAGTCGAGATAGCATCGTCGCGATGGCGACTGCGATTGTCATTGTAATCAATTGCGACTGTCCTCTCCGCTATGTCCTTCTCTGAATTCGAGAAGCAATGTTCTAATTGTTCTTTCGGAACCTTTATAACCGTGCTTTTCTACAAGTAGAGTAAAGACACATTTTGCGGTGATTGGGTCTCCCGTGGATTGTGTGGAGTGATACGCCCAGATTTGTCTGGCTTTTTCACGCCACTCGTCGCGTACAGGTTGTGGTCGTCGATTACGTTGACCGTCTGAGTTAACGTACTTCCTAATTGTGTTGCGGGCTATGTTGAACTCTTTGGCAATCGATCTAAAGCTTTTGTTTTCTTTGACCGCGAGTGCTTTCAGAAGTTCCCAGTCTGCATCGTAATAGGGTACGCCGGAGTATTTGGTGATCCATTCAGCGAGTGTTTGTGGCTCGCTGGTGGTGATACCAGATTCTCCAAATGTGATGTGAGTGTTGTCGTTGTGCATTGTATTCGCTGCCTCGGTTTTTTGCTTTCCTGAGATCGAATATATGCATCCAGCGTGGAGGATATATGGAAAAGAAATTGATTCCGTTTAACGTGGTGTCGTATATGGTGGCACTTTCCAACGGGCGTGTTGGAGATTTTCCAACGAGTGTGTTGGACGTTTTCCAGCAAGTGTGTTGGAATGTGTTATTTGATAGAGTGAATTTGTGACTTTGTCATTCTGAGATAGCCGAAGAATCTGCCGCGTGGTGTGGAGGCACGCCGTACTGGAGGGGGCGTTCGAGGTGACACATGATTTTTGTATTACGACTACAACTTCCTATTAATTGCGGCAGATTCTTCCGCGCGTCCGACGAGACATTTAGTCTCGTCTCCTTGCTTACAGCGCGCAGCTCGGTCAGAATGACAAAAGAGGGCGCATGCAATGCGCCCCTACAATTCAGAAGGACCGCGAATAATCTGTCGCGGTTGTCAATACTTGACGGATGTCACGAATCGATATATGCTACGTATGTATGGTGAGTGAGGGTTTATCTTATGACTAATGGCTTGTTGAAATGCAAAGTGTCATCAGGACTTTTCCCGCAAGAGAGCAGCGTGACATTTTTGTCTGCGGATGGGGAGAGAGTAGAGCTATTTTGTCCTAATGAGTTCATTCAAGATAATTGTCTTCAGGTAGAGGTCTTGGAGGTTAAGGACGCACGCTGCTTGGTTCAACTGCCTGCAGATCCTCTTACAGCGTCAAGAATTGTTGTAGTCGATCAAGATAGTCTAAAGATATTGCAGCCAGTCTGAGCGAATGTTACTTAGCAATACAGCAATATTTGACGCTCTAGATGATGGCAGATTGATAATTTCGCCAGAACCATTTCCACGCAATCGTACAACACAAGGACCGAAGTCACCATACGACTCAACTGCTGTTGATCTAACTTTAGGAAATTGGTTTTCGGTCCCCAAGGAAAATCTGTCTATCACGATTGATGTCCCAAGTGGAAGCATTGTTGACACGCTCAGAACGATATATTAGGAACAGAATATTCCTGATGAAGGACATTTTGAGCTAAAGCCCAATCACTTCGTCTTGGCGCAAACCAGAGAGAAAGTTACACTCGCTGGAAGTCGCCTGCCAAATTGGAATGAAAAACCATTGTTGGCGGCACGGGTAGAAGGTAAGAGTTCATTTGCTCGATGTGGGTTGCTCGTACACTTTACGGCACCAACTATTCATTGCGGGTTTTCCGGTACTATCACGCTTGAAATAATTTGTCTTGGAAGATATCCAGTCAAGCTGAAGCCTGGTATGGCAATCTGCCAGTTATTAATTGAAGAAGTACTTGGTGATCCTGCTGCGTATCAGAGTCAATTTCATGGTCAATCCACACCAGCTGGGCCAAAGTAAATTAATCGGCCGAAGGCTCTTTGGGCAATTGTGCGAGTCGCGCAACAAAGCGATCAAGATTGAATTCCTTGCCGCTTTTTGTAATATCGAATATTTCGTGTGTTACTACTTGACCTATTAAGATCCGTGCATCCTCATCCGAGTATCCGATGCCTATCAAGCGTTCGTCCGCAGCCTTTGTTTCCGGAGGGTTATTGTCTCGTAGTTGATGTTCTACCACGTCGAGTATTGCTGCTTTGACTATTTCGTTTGACATTGGTTCGTTGCTCCAGTCTTTACTTTGAGGGCTGTGGGTTTGTTAGCTGGTAGGCCGCTATGCGCAGAAAGGCAAGCGTCATGAGTCCCGTGTAAGCGATGCCGTCGAGGTACCAGCGATTCTCGCGGTAGTGTTTGTGCCAGAAGCGGTAGAGTCCGCGATGGGAAGACAAAATCATGGGGACTTTGACTTGCTTGATTGATTGGCCGTAGTGGTGCACGACCTTTGCCTTGGGTGTAAACCAGATTTGCCATCCGGCTTTCTTTATTCGATAGCACCAATCTACCTCTTCAAAGAGCATGAAGAAGCCTTCGTCTAGAGTGCCTACTTCTTCTATGACTTTGCGACGCAACAAGAGACATGCGCCTTCGGGTTGGTCTACTTGGCGTTCGTCGTCGTGATTCCAGTCGAGCATTTTGTAGGCGCGGAATGTCGAGACATTCGGGAAGAATTTGCTGAGTCCGATTAGCTCGTACAGCATATTCAAGAAAGTCGGGAATGCGCGGCATGAGCGTTGGATGGTGCCGTCGGAATTCAATAGTTGTGGTGCGACGACTCCGGCTTGTCTGTGCTCGGGGAGGAATTTGAGCAGCGTGTTAATTGCGCCGGGTTGTACTTCGGTGTCGGGGTTTAGTAAAAGAATGTAACTGCCTGTGGCAACTTTCATTGCCTGATTGTTGGCTTTGGCAAAGCCGAGATTGGCATCGTTTGCAGTTAGTTTTACCCAGGGGTGCTCGGCGGCCACCATGGCGGCAGAGCCGTCGGCTGAATTGTTGTCTACGACGAATACTTCGGCGTCTATGCCTGTTAGCTCTTGCTTCAGGGCGACGAGACAGCGGCGGAGAAGTTCGCGGGTATTCCAGCTGACGATAATTACTGACAGTTCAATCATATAAATAGGTTCAAGAATTTTTAACCGCGGTTAAGAAAATCTACCGGGTCTTAATGGCAACCGTCCAATATGATATTGCCTGTTGGACACAACTCCAAGTGTTTTCTGTTAAGTTCTAAGCGATATCCAATGAACCGTTCGGTCAATCTAGAGCCAGCCAAGCAGCTTTCAAGCATTCCTGAGATGGATCTCAGATTGAAGCGCTTGACTGATTTTGCCTTGTCGCTGGCGGCTTTGATTGCGTTGGCGCCTGCGATGCTGGTCTGCGCGCTGGCAATAAAGATGGATTCGGCAGGACCTGTCATTTTCAAGCAGCGTCGTATTGGGCGCTTTGGCAAGCACTTTGAAATCTACAAATTTCGCACTATGCGTATAGGTACGCCGGACTTGTCGACCGAGGAAATGATGAAGTTGCCGTCGCCCGTGACAAGTATTGGTCAAGTGCTGAGAAAGACCAGCCTGGATGAACTTCCGCAGTTGTTGAATGTTCTTAAGGGGGAGATGAGCATCGTTGGTCCCAGACCAGCCTTGTATAATCAGACCGAACTGACTGAAATGCGTCAGAGCCGTGGAGTCTTGAGAATGCCGCCGGGTGTTACCGGATGGGCGCAAGTCAACGGGCGTGATGAATTGGCGGACAGTGTAAAAGTTGATTTGGATACCTGGTATTGCGATAACTATCATTACATGCTCGACTGGCAAATTATTTTTGCGACGTTCACAGCGATAGTAAGTAGACGCGGTGCAATTTGAAAAAGGAAAGAATTCGATGAGCTCGATGAAGGGACTGATTCTCAGTGGTGGTAAGGGCACGCGTATGCGTCCGATTACGCACACGGCGGCGAAGCAACTTTTGCCGGTGGCGAACAAGCCGATTCTTTTCTATGGCATTGAGGCTTTGATATCTGCTGGTATCAAGGAGATTGGTATCATCATCAGCCCTGAGACCGGGGAAGATGTAAAAAAGACAGTTGGCGATGGTAGCCGCTGGGGAATTAAGATAAGCTACATTCTGCAAGCTGAGCCAAAGGGGTTGGCGCATGCGGTGAAGACCGGGCGTGACTTCTTGGGTGATTCGCCGTTTGTTATGTACTTGGGCGATAACTTGATCAAAGACGGTGTTGCGCCATTGGTCAAGAAGTTCAATGATGGTAAGGCTGATGCGTTTATTCTGCTGAAGGAAGTGGCGAATCCGAGTTCATTCGGTGTTGCGCAGTTGAATGGCAATGGACACATCCTTTGCTTGGAAGAAAAACCAAAAGAGCCGAAGTCGAATTTGGCGTTGGTTGGTGTTTATCTCTTCAACAAAAATATTCATAAGGCTATTGATGAAATTCAGCCTTCCAAGCGTGGTGAGTTGGAAATCACAGATGCGATTCAGCGTTTGATTGATACAAAATACCAAGTTGAAAGTCATATTCTTACTTCGTGGTGGTTAGACACTGGGAAGAAGGACGACATGCTCGAAGCGAATCGTGTTGTGCTCGATGAGATGACTGATGTTTCTAACAATGGAAATATTGATCCGTCATCGAGAATTTCCGGACGCGTGCTGGTTGGAAAAAACACTGTGTTGAAAGATTGCACGGTGCGCGGACCAGCTGTAATCGGAAGTGATTGTATTCTCGAGAATAGCTACGTTGGTCCATTCACTTCTATTGGTGATGGCGCGCGTGTATCACAAGCGGAGATCGAGCACTCAATATTGCGTGAGAATTGCAAGATTACCGACTTCAACGGACGTATCGTGGATAGCCTCATCGGCGTGAATGTCGAATTGACTCGGAGTCAGACGAAGCCGGTCGCCTATCGCTTGATGCTAGGTGATGACAGTAAGGTGGAAGTGGTTTAACACCACGGACGCGTTGTCTGTCTGATTTGTAGGGGCGCATTGCATGCGCCCTGTTTTTGCGTCGTCGATTTTTAATCTACAAAATTGAACTTTTTGACTCTTTCTCCGTATAGAGAGTAGGGACAGAACTGTATCTTGACAGGTTGTGGGTTATAAACTACAATGGTTGGTGAAGAGAAGAACTCCGTATGGTTTTACCAATTGCCTGATGGTCGTATTCCGTTTCGGACGTGGATTGAAGGATTGCGTGATGAACGAGCAAAGCGAAAAATCCGCGAGAGGCTTCTACGAATACGCTCCGGGAATTTAGGAACTGTCCGGTCGGTTGGCTCAGGAGTTTGCGAATTAAAAATAGACTGCGGTCCAGGTTATCGAATCTATTTTGGACAATACGGTGACACAATCATCATTTTTCTTTGTGGTGGAGACAAAAGTACGCAAGATGAAGACATCAAAAAAGCAAAAGAATACTGGGAAGACTACAAGCAAAAGCAAGCCTGTGTCGAC
>JAKFVJ010000321.1 GCA_021732245.1 Candidatus Obscuribacterales bacterium
TCTACAATAAACGCCGGATACATTCTCATCTCAATTTCGTTTCACCCGAGGATTTTGAAAAGAGCATGGAAACAGCGTAACAGCGATTCTCTCTAAGTTACTGTCCGTGCAAACGGGGAAACATCACAGCATAAACCGATAGTCTTTTATCGATTACAGTTTCTGGGAGAATTTCGCCATGGTCATCGACTAAACTATCTGTGACCCAGCGGTGCAGAATGCAGTGCTGGCATACTGTTCGCAATTCACCAATCCTGGCGAGGTTCTCTGCCTCCCGCTTGGCGATTTGCTCCAATTCCTTTGTGCACGGATGTTTTTTGGACATAACTAAGATTGGCGATAGAAATTCTTCAGGGCTTCAATTACGTCTTCTAACGGTGCTTTCTTTTTATCGGTTGTAATTTTTGGTGTTCTTAGGTGAACTTCATAGGTGATTTCATCGCCATCGTGAAACCAAATGTGGAGTTCTCTATTTTCTTTTGGTTTGATCCAAGAGAAAGACACATAACCGTCACGTGACATTCTAATGCTCGGACGCATCAATCTACTTGGCACATTGTGGTCGATAGCCTGCCAAAATGCTTCAGCATGTGCAATCAATAGTTTAGATGGTGGTTCAGCATCTCTGCCGTCCCATCCCTCTTGAAGGTCCCTCAGTTTTTGAACACTGCCAGCAGTTCGAACAAGGGAAAGTGAGCGTCTAACTTCCTTGGATTGTTCTTGTGTTTGATTGCTTACGGATCTAGATTCATTACCATAGCCAGTCGCGCCAGACCTCAAAAAGTCTTGAAGCATCTCATCTATGCTTGGGTAACGTGGAAGTGCTATCGCCGTCATTACTGGTTACCTCGCCTACGTAAAAATTCATCAGTCACTTTGGTTATGGAAGCGAAGAATACTTCGTCCTTGCGCACTCTAAGTGCCTGGTTGAAATATTCCCAAATTTCCGAATCTATCTGGGGGACTTGCTCCGTTCTAAATAAATCTATATCTAGTACGACCGATACGCAGTCTTTCGCCTCGGAGGGCGGTGTAACAATTGCCTCTCTGAAATTGAGAAATGCATTGATGTCGGGCTGTGGGATCTGCAAAAGCATCATATATCCTGACACATCTCTAAAAGGAAGACTGGCTGATACTTCTGGACGGGTCTGGAAATACTTGGACAAATCTTCGACCGGCAATGGAATATCGATTCGGTTTATGTACCGCACCGCGAGTCGCTCAATGTTAGTATTGCCAATTAATTTCCGATACTCTTGCCAATATGAAAAAGCCTCGGCGGAAAAGGGTTGCCAGGTTTCATACGGCTGTAAACGACTTAGGGTAAACCCGTCAATTCTGGCTTGTAGCACATACGGATGGCTATCAGAACTGAACTTATAGCCCAATTCCTGCCTCTTGACAGTGGTTGATATGGTTTCACCTGCCGCAATTTCGCCACTAAATTCTAATATCGGCTGGCTTATCGGATAGGACTTTGGCTGAAGTTTCTTGAGTGCTTCTAATGGAACGTCTTCAAGTGGACTAACTCGAATATCAATAATTGCCTCGGTTATGGGTGCCGAAGGTATTGGATTGTCAATCGTCGTCATGGTCCACCGTATTGTGTTAATGCAATATTTTGATCTATCGAGATCGGCATTGCAAGTGAGATGCGTGGTCCAAGTAGCTGGATAGACTGATGTAAAAATTGGTGGAGCGTACCGGGGTCGAACCGGTGACCTCTTCAATGCCATTGAAGCGCGCTACCAACTGCGCTAACGCCCCATAAGGAAATACTTCCCTAGTTTACTTTGCAGGATACCATGAGGGTGCGTCTCGAGTTTAGGCCTTAAGGATTTAAAGGTATTTAAACCTTATTTCCCCTTGGTTAGCTGGTTGAGGCTGTTGCCGACTTGTTCAAATTCCAGGGCTAATATGGCTGCTTCTTCGGTCGTCAATTTATTTTCGGATGCTTTTAGGTCCGCTTCTAATTTGTAGATGCGATCTAGCTGATTAGTCAGTTGTAGATACTGCGCTTGGTTTATTTTGCCGCCGTCTTTTGCTTGCACAAGTTGGTTGTGCAAATCCATTTTGCTTTTATCTATGTTTGGCAAATCAACTAATCTGTTAGCCAATTTGTCTTCAATTGTTTTGCTCAATAGATCCAGATCAACTGATAGCTCAAGTTTTTCTGCCTCCGACAAAGTTCCTTCAGAGCGGCGGAATTTTTCTTCTTTGCCGGCGACTTTATCCAAGTCTTCCTTAAATGCCATTGCTTCCTTGTCGGTCAATTGTCCGGCATCTTGTGCATCATCGATACGTTGATTGAGATCGACTGAAAGTCCGTCGACATTTTGTGATGGAGTTTGTCTTTGGCGCAATTGAGCTTCGAGCTTTTTGCTCAAGCCATCCATTTGAAAACTGAGGACAACACTTTCCCAGTTGCTCATCAGTCCGTCGTCTTTGTATTTTGCTTCGGTGTCGGCAATTTTCTTGAGCCGCGCGCGGAAATCATCGCCCTCGCTGTTGGACAATCTTCCGGCTAAAACTGCGTCATCGATACGC
Source organism: Candidatus Obscuribacterales bacterium (assembly GCA_021732245.1). Classification (GTDB taxonomy): domain Bacteria; phylum Cyanobacteriota; class Vampirovibrionia; order Obscuribacterales; family Obscuribacteraceae; genus SBAT01. The sequence continues at coordinate 2,551 of JAKFVJ010000321.1, forward strand.
AAGGAGAGGCTCTTCTGACGAGCTGCAAATTGAGCGGCATCAAAAGCCGGCATTTGCGCTGACATAGGCAAACATGTGCTCAACGCAATAGTGAGAGCTAAGCCCATAGCACTTGCCGAAAGTTTCATATAAGGACCTCCTTGTCCGATTTTGTAGACACTTTTAGTTTTTGACTAGCCCAGCGGACTTTGCTCTTTATATTCAACCAGAAATACTCGTCGGGCGGCCAAAGAAAAGATGATTCAAAATAACACCAAATAGTACAGCCCTGGCAAAAACTCCAGCTGCCTTCCTCTTTGCGCTTTTGTTGCACATGTAGGCTTCTCCATAATTCATCAAGATTGGAGACGCCGTTGTCGTGAGTGATTTTCAGGCGCTCATCATGCATGTGGTAGCAAGGCAAAAGCAAATGATCATCCGGTGAGATGACTATTGTCGAACTTATAGCTCGGCATCGCGGAGCATTAGTCTGATTGCCACCATCGGCGGCAAATTTTGTAAATGCCTCATTCATGGCCACATTGTCCATTTTTGCCAGCCGTTTTAACTCTTTTATGCCTGCTTCATCAAGCAGATCGTTGCCACAATAATCAAAAACAGGACCCAGCAACACAATCACGCCTAATTCCTGCGCGAGCTTCACTACACTTTCCATACCCCAAATGGATTCCGGCGTAGCGGTGGCAATTATGGAAGGCTTTTCGCCCAATCGTTTGGCTAGTTTTATACTCTCAACGACCTTCTCATAGCCGTCGACGCCTCTTTCCTTTTTGTAGCTTTCTTGAACGGTTGTGGAGAGGGAGAATTTAAGATCGTCTACAAGCCCGGTTAATTCTTTGGCTTTAGCTGGATAGAGAATACCGGTGTTGGCTAAGCTAGTAAAGAAGCCCATTTTCTTGGCGGCTTTGAGAACTTTTGGTAGTTCTTTGTAGATAAGTGGTTCACCGCCTGTGAAGTCAACAACTTTGACTCCCAGGCGCTTGAGAGCAGCCAAATTTTCAATGACGACTTCTACAGGCGTTTCCTTAATGCCTACGTTTTCCGCTTTTACGGGAATGTCACAGTAGGTGCAACGGGAATTGCACTTATAAGTCAGGTAGTAATTGGCTAGAAATGGGGCCATGCTTTTGAGTATATTAGCCCTTTACGATATTCTGGTACATGCTAGCAAGTAGGATATACAAATTATGAAGCGTCACGAACGATTATTGAACGGTCAACAAGCGGTATTGTTAATTGTCGATGTTCAAGAAGCGTTTCGCAAAAAGCTACCGGACGTTCCTAACTTAACACGTAACATTTCTATTCTTGTTGAAGCCAGCAAGGTTCTTGAATTGCCTATTTTTGTAACTGAGCAATATCCGCAAGGGTTGGGCAAGACTATTCCTGAAATAGCAGCTTGTTTGCCTGACCACGAATTATTCGACAAGCTTTGCTTTAGCTGCTGCGGCGCCGACAAATTTATGGACGCACTTAAGGAAACTAAGCGCAAGCAAGTAATACTATGCGGCATCGAAGCGCATGCCTGTATTAGTCAAACCGCTCATGACTTATTGGCTAATGGATACGACGTGCATCTCATTGTCGATGCAATTTCCAGCCGCTTTCCGAAAAATCGTGATATTGCAATTGAAAAAATGATTGATTCAGGAGTTGTCCGCTCTTGTGTCGAGATGGCTTTGCTGGAAATGCTAGTTGAAGCAGGCACCGAAAAATTTAAGGCAGTGCAGAGGCTTATTCACTAGGCGGGCGCATGCAATGCGCCCCTACAAGCAACTAGGGATTCGAAACGAGAATCCCCGAGTCTTTTTTATCGAACAAGGTGGCAACAGGAATTTCAATTGTTGCTTTTTCGATAGCTGCTTTGCTATCAAAATAAATTATGCCCTGAGTCTTTTCACCAGGCCAGAGAATGCGTTTGGCAAACCGTGATGATTCAACTACTCGTCTTTCCTGATCTTTGCCGTAGCGTGTAAGTGGCGGCTTGCTGTATTTGTAGAAATCTTCCACTGTGGGAACCAAACCGACAGTCGCTGCCGCGGGCGCTACTTCAGTTACTATATCGACAGCAGCCTTTTTGAGAGTTGTCGGCGGACGGACAGTCATTTGCACGTCTACGAGAGTAGCGCACTTATAAGCTTTGTCTCCAAGCTTTGCCACTGCTTCATCGGCGCTTATAACAAGCGGTCTGTTTGTTTGGTTGGAAACTGTTACGGAAAGACCTTTTAAATCTTTGAATTTGATTATTTGGCGATCGACATCCATTTTGAGTGTCATGCCGATGTAGCCTGTTACGGGCAAAGATGGTTTGCTTTTATCCGATGGATTGACCATGAGCATATCTTGCGTCATGACGGCATCAGCACCGGGCGCTCCCAGTCCGGCCATTGAATCCTGATTCGTTCCTGGTATATCACTGGTGCCTTTTGTTTCTGTAATTGGTCCCTTTAGTGTCTGCCCGGAAGTCGGCTGAATGAAAGCGCTTAGTAAAATAAGCGTAGCCAGCGTATTTGCAATTTGTGGACGAAATCCCATTTGTTCCTCCTGGGCCATACTACGGGAAGACCCAATTTACTTTCTTGCTAGGAGTAGGCTCTACATAAACTCCCGGCTTATAACCTTGTGTAAGTGTCGTGGCATTGATCATGCCTATGTCGTGTAATAGTTGTGCTTGTGCCACGTTCGATGCCACAATTGCTTGTGCCTTGGTAGATAAGTTGCTCACATAATCCTTTTGGGCGTTAATCACATCAAGGCTAGTGCCTACTCCGGCACTTAAGCGAATGCGCGCCAGCCGTAAAGCTTCGCGTGAGGCGGTAACAGCAGCAGCTGCTTTGTCAATTACTTGTTTGGCTGATTTGATGTTGTGAAAATCTGTGCGGACATTTTGTTCGACAAGGGAAAGCTCTTGGTTGCATTGCATCATTGCCTGTCGAGCAAGGCTCTTAGCTTGTAGAACTTGCGCAGCCGTTGACGCTCCACCGTTGGGCAGGGACCAGTTGAGCTGGAAGCCTAATTGAACTTGTCTAAACACCCCAGGGAAAATTCCGGCTGGTGCCTGGAAGCTACCGTTTTGGTTGGGTCCCGATGAAAATATGCCTGCGCCGCCGCCGAAAGTAGAAGGGGCGACAGCACCGGAAGAAACTGCAGATCCTGATTGCAGAGCATATAGAGGAATGCCGCCTGAAGATGCCGGCAAGGCAATTGGTGCGGTGTTGGCACCCTGTGAGGCGGTGGTACCGGCTGTTGGGCTGAAGCCTTGTTGCTGACCCAATGCATTATTACTGACTCGTCCGGCAAATGTTGAGTTGAGAAAGGATGTGATTGATGTCGTTGCCACGCCGCCCAGGGCAAAGCCGTTTGTCGGCGGGTCGACGGATGTGTTGCTTGCCGTGTATCCCACAAAGAAATTTACTGCAGGATAGACGGTGGATGCCACCACTTGCATGTAGCGACGAGCAACCAGTCTAAAGTATTCATATTGTCGAAGTCCTGGGTGATGATTCATGGTGTCGTGCAAAAGTGTTTTTACATTGACCGAATCCGCAAATAAATTGGCTTCTGTAAGTGTTTCTTCAACAGGAATAAGATTGACGTCCATTGGAAAGTTCAATGTGGCATTGAGCGAGAGGGCTGACTGGCGCATTTTTACTTGTTGATTGAGGAATTGTTGTCTGTCCTTTGCTAATTGCGCTTCTCCTTGCAATACGGCAAATTTGGTTCCAGTGCCATTTTGTAATTGCAAATTGGCAACTCTCACCAACTCTTGATCGGCTTCTACCGACTTCGCCCAAATTTGCAGCAGAACTCGCTGTAATAAAAGATCCGTGTATTTTTGATAGACAGTTAGAAACACATCCTGAAAGGTTCCGCGATAAGCGCTACGCCAGGCCTTTTCACGATAGTACTGCGAAAGAATATTTGAGGCGACACTGCCGCCTGCGAAGACAGGCATGAAGACGCCTGTAAAGAATTGTCTGGAAATAGATGTAGTGTCCAGATTGTAGACATTGGCCGATCGCAAGTTGTACTGCATTACAAAACTAGGAAGGATGGAACCCGCGAGCGACATTGTTGCCCAGTGTTGATAAATAAGTGCTTCGCGCGAGAGCTTCACTTGCATACCTTGATCAAGTACATAATTTATCGCGTCGCGCAGTCTGACTGATTGATCGTAGCTCGATTCAGCACGCAAGTCTCTAAATGAGTTCATCTGAATTGCAGTACTTAAATAGAGCGGATTGAGATCAAGTGTTTTATTGGCTTCGTGATTGGCTGGTGTCTCTTCAACTAAAGTAATTGGCTCTATTAATTTAGTCTGTTCAAATTCGGAGCCTTTCTTGGTTTCAATTGGCATGGTCGTGCCGGCAGGCGGACCTGGCGGCGTTTCAGTGTCATCAGGATTCTTGTCGCCGGATTTCTTGTCGCCTGTATTTTCACTGGCGACTAGTTTGCCTGCTAAGTCATCCAACTCGTGTCTTGATAATTCTTCATAGGACAAAGCAGGTTGTGCAACCAAAAGCGTAAGGATAAGAATTAGCGAGCCAATCTTCAATCCAAACTTCCCTTAAAACCATGCAGTAGGGTTTCTTTGCTGATTAAGCCGGTGTCGTGAAGCAGTTGCGCTTGAGCATTGTTGGAGCCGACAATTGCTTGAGCTTGTGTAGTTAGAGCATTGATGTAGTCTCGTTGCGCTTGTATGACTTCTAAGTTGGTGCCAACGCCCTGGCGCAAGCGAATGAGTGCCAGTCTCAATTCCTCTTCCGAAACGGCAGAGCCATAGGCGGCATTGTCAATTTGTTCTCTGGCAGCTCGCCAATTGAGATAGTCCGAACGCACTTGTTGAAATACAGTTTGCAATTCTTGATTGGCTTGAATTCCTGCTTGGCGATTAAGAGATTGCGCACCCATAAGATTGGCTGCGTTGACCAAACCCATGCCATTGAGGTTCCAGGTAAGTCCCATGCCGTTTTGCACTGTGCGGAAAAGTCCACCAAACACGCCCGCGCCGGCTGTCTCGCCGCCTGCTTCTGCTGCGCTTTCAGCAGCTGCTGCAGCATCTGTGAATTGACTTGTCGTATTGGTTGTCGAGGCAACTGTAAAAAAGGCTAGCGATGGGTAGAGCGGAGCAGCTGCAACTTGCAGGTTTCTTGCCGCTCCAAATTTGAACATTTCATATTCTCTAAGTTCAGGGCGACACTTTATAGCAATATTTACTATGTCGCCTATCTTCGCGTCCGTTTGCCAGAGAGATTGCTCAGTAATTGTTTCTTCAGCCGGAATTAAGTTTGCCAGCATTGGATAGTTCAAAACAAAGTTAAGCCCAAGAGCAGCAATTCTTACGCCAACTTGTTGCTGAATTAAGGCTTGTCGATCGGCTGCCAATTGTGCATCCGATTGCATCACAGCGAAGCGTGTGCCGGTACCATGAGTTTCTAATTGCTGGTTGACGCGCAATTGCTCTTCGTCAACTTCTACGGCTTTAGCGCGAATTTGTAAAAGTATTCTTGCCAGAAGCAAATTATTGTAGCTCTGGTAGACCTGCAACATCGTGTCATTCAAAGTCGCTTGATAGGCATGAGACCAGCCTTTTGTTCTGAAGGCTTGTCCAAGCGCACCATACATGATGCTGCCGCCTTGGAAAACAGGATAGTTGATGCGAACCAGATTGACGCGTGCCATCGATCTGATTTTCTCGTTCAAAATATCTGTACGAGTGACGTTGTAAGCCATGGAAAAGCTTGGTAGAGCCGATGCCAGGTTGCCGAGCAAAACGTATTTTTGATAGTTGACGCTTTCTTTGGAAATCTTTATTCCCAAATTGTTGTCCAGCGAGTAATCGAGCGCCTGCTCAAGAGTGATTGGTTCGTCATAGCCGACTTCTTGTCTTACGGATTTAAAAGAATAGAGAGAAACCGAGGAGTGCAGTCGCAATGCGCTCACGGGCAGAGTCTTATTCTTTTCATGTGTCTGGGCAGATTCCGTCCCAATTACATCTAATTCAGCCAGTGCCGGATTGCAACTAAGGCTCAAAAGCGTAAGTAAAGACAGCGCGAACTTGCAATCGCGTTTGGGGACGGTCTCCCAACATGTCCGGGAACGAATCAATATTTCTACTCGCGTATTAGCAGAAAAATTATAGCTCTGATGAGATCCGTTGCGACTTTGCCCTTAATGTGAATGAATTCATGCAGTGGATTTTGGTTAGTTAGATAGCGATGTCATTATCTGTAGTGCTCTGCGCCGGTTGGTTCTGAGGGTTGCTGCACTGTTTCCAGAATCTTGTCCATCTGTAGATGAATATGATCCAGCTGGACTGTTACGTAATTCGTTAGGTGATCCAAACCACTTTTCATAATGAAAGAACCAATCACTATGATGATAAGCACCAGCAAGGCGAAATTGAAGGCGTGCTTGTTCAGCTCCTGCTTGTTCTCGTCGAACAATTTCTCCATGGCTTTAACTTGTGCATCAAGTCGATCACGTATCTGAGTGTGCTTTTCGTCTTGCTTGCTCTTGATGTCGTTGGTTGTGCGGTTGATTTGGCTCTCCAGATAGAGAACTTGATTTTGCAATTCTTTTAAGAGGTCTCCGCTGCCGGTTTGACCGGTACTCCCAGTTGATCCAGGCGCAATTGTGTTTTCTTGAATCTGATGCTCAAGGCGCTCCATGCGCGAGGCAAGTTGACCAACTGACTCTTGCATGAGTTTGTTCAAGGAGTTGATAGTAATTATCAGCTCTTCTCGACTATGT
>JAKFVJ010000327.1 GCA_021732245.1 Candidatus Obscuribacterales bacterium
TCCCATCGCCACGCATCTTTCCACCACCAGTTGTAGCGAAACCATGACCAGAGGAGCCGGATGCCCGAATCGGGCACGTCCGGATCTGCGGGGGAGCCGGGGGAGAAATCCCTCGGCTTATCCCAATTTCAAACCTGTTGTTTTATGTTAATTCGTTTTGGATTTGGTCGCCAAAGCAATGTCAACTGCTCGACGGGCGGCGCCAATAGCTGATTCGGCGCAAGGTAGTCCGTGCATGCTGTTGTGGGCGAGGATGTAGGAGCCAGTTTGTTCAGCTTGCAACTTTTGCACGAGTTTGAAAAAACCTGGGCGAGCAACTACCATGGCGTGGCCCCAGCGAGATAGGACAACTTGTTCCAAGTTTTTGTCGAATTGTGGGACGAGCTTTTGCATCTGAGTGACTAGCTCGGTACTGAAGCGTTCTCTGTCTCCTGCGAAAAGTAGTCCACGTCCATCACTGCCTGCTGTCCAGGGATGATACATGGTCAGCACTGAACCCATGGAGGGTTTATAGGAGTTGCTTGCGATGTAGGGAGTCTCGGCGGTTATTACATCAGTAAAGGTAAAGGGTGCTCCTACCCAATTGTCATAGGAGGCGTTGAATACCTTTTTCTTCATGCAGAAGTTGGCAACAAGATAGGCACCGAATTTGAAAGAAAGCAGTTGCGCTTTCACGGCATCGCTCATGCCTGTTGTAATGCGAGCTGAAACAAGTGGGGGACAAGCGACAATTACTTTTCGGCATTTTACTTTGTGCAATTTGCCTGTATTGTCTTGGTAGACAACTGTGGCGTTGTCATCGTTAGCTGTTATGTTCCAGACAAAGCAGCTTGTTTTATTGCGCTCGTTATTGATAGCGTTCAGCTTGGTCTTTAGTGCAGTGGCAATCGCTGGATTTCCGCCTTTAAACACATGTGCAATTCCAGCTGGATCTTGCAAAAGCATGTACCCGGCTAGTGCTGAGAGTCCGGAGACAGATGCGCAAAGTGTTGATTTGCAAAAGCGATCAACCATTTCGACAAATAGTGGATCATAAGAAGTGAGCACGCTGGAAAACGGTACTGAATCCAGACGTCCAAGATCTGATTCGAGATTGGGCATAGTGCCTTGCCATTCGCCTATTTGTTTCCATAGAGGTCTGGCTTCAGCGAAAAATCTATCGAATTCTTTGTAGAGAATATGTTGCTTGTCGCCCTCAACGCCTGGTATCCATTCACCCTTTACGTACCAATCATTGCGCGGTGGCAAAAGTTTATAGGGCGTCATGCCTAGCTCGCCAAATAGTTTACCGGCGAGTCCTTCAAGGTCTCCAACATAAGCAGGACCATAAGAAAAATCGATGCCACGATAGCTTGAGCCGCGCGAGTTGCCGCCTAGTTCGTCGTATTGTTCTAATAACAGATAATCGTGGTCTTTAAGGAAATAAGCGCTGGTGAGACCAGCTATGCCACCTCCGACGATGACAAAGTCGTAAGTGCGCTCTTCGTGCTCTGGAAATTCAGGGATGTCGCCGTTGCGCAATTCATGCCCGAGTTTAAAATTGTCGCCTGTCCATGGTAGTACTCGATAGCGCTTGCCATTGCTGCTCAACAAGAGCGAATCTGCTGCTGGGTTCTTGGCAACAGCGCTATTGCCTTCAAAGAGAAATTCAAGGCTGCTTGTTGCTCCCAGGGCGAATAAAAGGTTGAGATTCTTGAGAAAGTCACGCCTGCTGTGTTTTGGATTCACCGGGCACCTCTTGTTAAATAGCCTGTTGAATAGATTATAGAAGAGCATTTCTATTATTAGATAGGTACAATCCAGCGCGCTTTACGCTGCCGTAAAATACCAATGTCATGTGCTAATTAGTAATTTGGGATTTAAACAGGATGGTTGTAAATTTGAAGGCTACAGGTAAAAAGTCGCACGAGCTAGAGGCAAAAATTGCCGGTATCAAAAAAGGTGGTGCGCCTAAGTATCACGAGAAGCTCAAAGAAGAGGGCAAGTTATTTGCTCGTGAGCGCCTACGCTTACTTCTAGATCCTGGATTTGAAATCATCGAAGATGGCTTGTTTGCCAACAACATGGAATCAGATCTTCCAGCTGACGGTGTAGTAACAGGCACAGGCAAAATTGACGGCCGTACAGTTTGCTTCATGGCAAACGACTCGACAGTAAAGGCCGGCTCATGGGGCTGGAGAACTGTTGAGAAAATAATTCGCATTCAAGAAACAGCAACCAAGCTTCGCGTGCCACTTATTTATTTGGTGGACTCTGCTGGTGCTCGTATTACAGACCAGATTGAAATGTTCCCGGGCAGACGTGGTGCCGGACGCATTTTCCACAATCAAATTCAATTGTCCGGATATATTCCACAAATTTGTTTGTTGTTTGGACCATCCGCTGCCGGTGGAGCTTATATCCCGGCATTCTGCGACATCGTCATCATGAATGACGGACGGGCTTCTATGTACTTGGGCTCGCCTCGTATGGCCGAAATGGTTATCGGTGAGAAGGTAACACTAGAGGAGATGGGCGGAGCTAAAATGCACTGCTCGGTGAGCGGATGCGGAGACGTGCTTGTCTCTTCTGAAGAAGAAGCTATTAAGCTCTGCAAAGACTATTTGAGCTACATGCCTGAAAACTGCGAAGGCAAGCCGCCTGTTATTCATACAGTTGAACCTAAGCATTTCGATAAGACAATCGAAGAGATTATTCCTGAGCAAGAGAATGTTCCATTCGATATGTATCAACTTATCGATAGACTTATTGATGCTAACTCCTTCTTTGAAATGAAGAAGATGTTTGCTTCTGAGCTTATTACAGGCTTCGCCAGAATTGGCGGTCGCCCAGTTGGTATTATTGCTAATCAGCCACGAGTAAAAGGCGGAGTGCTTTTTGTTGATTCGGCTGATAAGGGTGCTCGCTTCATGTTCTTGTGCGATGCCTTTAACATTCCATTATTGTTCTTAGCTGACGTGCCTGGTTTTATGATCGGTACCAAAGTCGAGCGCGCTGGAATTATTCGCGCCGGTGCGAAAATGCTTACAGCCATGGATTCGGCAGATGTGCCGAAGATTTCTGTTGTTGTGCGTAAGGCTTACGGTGCTGGATTGTATGCAATGTGCGGACCAGCTTTTGAGCCGGAAGCCTGCATTGCTCTACCGACAGCATGTATTGCTGTTATGGGACCGGAAGCAGCAATTAATGCGGTCTACTACAACAAGATAATGGAATTGCCGGAAGCTGAGCGCAAGGAATTTGTTGAACTGAAGCGTGCTGAATACAGACAAGACGTTGACATTCAAAGACTTGCTTCAGAAATGGTAATTGACGGTATTGTTCCGCCGGCATCATTGCGTGATGAATTGATTCGCCGCTTTGCCGCTGCTGAATCAAAACAAATTACGCCTCTTAAGAAGAAGCATAGCGTTTACCCTGTATAAATTGTCGCTTCTTACCTTAATTTCAAAATGCTTGCCAGATTTGTGTAGTCGTCTGTCCATAGGGGCAAGCGGGGATCAGTTGGTGTGCTGTTAACTGCAACGGCCGGATATGATTTGTCGTTTTGGCGAAATTGAATTGAAAGTTTATCAATTGGCGCAATATCACGACACATGACGACATAGGTGATGCCGCCGGCAAAGCGAATAGTACAAGTGTGGAGCTTTAGTGCTTCTGCCAGATTGCCCAAGACTGGTCGCAAATCAACGTAGCTGTTGGAGATATGAAAGGCAAGTAGTCCATCTTGTTTCAAGTGCTTCAGATAAATTTGCAGTGCTTCTTCGGTGACTAGGTGGCATGGAATTGCGTCGCCATTGAAGGCATCGACCAAAAGCAAGTCGTAGCTTTGCGGTGATTGCTTATTGAGAAGGTCTCGTCCATCGCCGATTTGAACAATTGTTTTAGCAGGTGTGCGAGCCAGGTAAGAGAAATATGTCCTGGCAATTCGCTCGACTTTTGGATCCAATTCATAAAATGTGAATCTGTCTCCTTCACGTCCGAATGCAGCCAGAACAGCGACGCCCATACCGACACCGCCACAGTTCAGTTTGATATCTGGATTATCTTTGCGCAACGAATCGAAAATCAATTTAATAGGCATTTGGTAAGCGCCTGCTGGAAGATCCGCTTTGGTGGGATCTACATATTGTTGTCCGTGATTAATTCGCCCGCTGCAAAAGGTAAACATCTCACCTTCACGTAGTACGCGAGCCGAGCCGTAAAAGTTTCTTTCCCAGTGAATCAGGTTTTTTGATTTAAATGAGCCAAATACAATTAGTGTCCCTGACACTATCAATGTGATGGAAATTGCCGTCATCGGTTTGTTGTTCATGGCAATGAACTTGGCTACTGCGTAGTGATACAAAAGAGCTACAGCCATCACATAGATTACAACCAAACGTTCAGCTTCAAAAGAGAAAATCATCGGTGCGATAATCCCCACAAAAACACCGCCGATTGCACCACCCAGAGCTAGCGCTAAATAAAAGGTGGGAAGCTTAGCTGCTTCTGGTTTGCTTCCGGCTAATTCACCGTGACAAATCATACAAGTGACAAACACTAGGATGAGATTGATAACAAGACCGAGCAATAATTGATCTTTAGTAAAAACAGGTTCGATCAATATGAGTACTACCCAAGCGATTATGAATGGCACTCGTTTGTAGACGTGGAAATTGCTGAATACGATAACAAAAGTAAGCAAGTAGAGGGATAGAGGCAATACCCAAATGAGAGGCATTGGCGCTATGTCACCGGTTATGTGGCTCGTGTAAGCAAGAAGAGCAACAGAACCAAGGGCACTCAATCCGACCCACCAAAAAAATGACAGTATAGAAGTTCTGTTTCCGGATGATTTGCTAATTGTGATGTGCGGTTGCCTAACAGACTTGATTCCTGTAAGGATGGCGGCGAGAGCCAAGAGAACTATCAAAACCAAATAAAGCGAAGACCAGACAGATAGAGTTTTGCTGATAGTCCAAGCTGGTTCAATTAGAAGTGGATAGGCGAGCAGTGCGCCAATTGAACCTACATTTGAAACACTGTAGAGAGGATAGGGATTACCTAACTTGTGCAAGTTGAACCAGACTTGCATCATGCCGCTTATTGTTGCCAACACAATACAGGGAACAGCGAGGTGAATAGTAAGTGAGTAAAGTAAGCCGGATACAGGCTCAACTACGTTAGTGCAGTCCCATTGCGGACCTACTGGGATTGTGGACCATCCTATAGATACAACTGCCAAAATGAAATATGCCAGAATCTGTAATTTTGGACTGAGCTTGGAAAGCAAAAACGTCAGGAAATATCCCGCCAAGACAACTGCTTGAAAGAACAATATGCAAATTGTCCAGACGCTTGCAGTACCGCCGTAGTGAAGGGTGACGATTTTTCCTATTAGGGGTTCAATTTGGAAAAGAAGAAAGGCGGCAAGAAATACAATCGAGCAAAATAGGATAAGCGCAGGCATCCTATTCATGCAGTAACCTTTATTCGCATCAGAGTCACGTCATCGTTGCGCATCCACACTCTGCCTTCTTCGTCTTTATGCCGGCGCTCTTCATCAACAAGAGTTGTTAGAGACTCTTTTGTGGTTGTTTTTGAAATGACTTCAATTGCGTCATCTGATTCTGATTGTCTACGCAAGAACCAACAGGCGATTGCGTCGCTCATTAAGTAGAATACGTCACCTGATCGCCATTCTTCCTCGTAAGTCTCGATAAGTTGAGCTTTCAATTCGGCGCTATTGTTGTGTGTGTTGCTGGATAATAATTGCGGACTGGAATTGAATTGTTGCCACTTGTCCAGTGGATAGCAGGTTATCAAATCCTTCTTTCGCACTTGAAAGAGGCAACTATCTCCGACAGCAGTTGCTTCCCAGGTACCCGAATTTTCGCGTTTGTCCTTGCTTGCCCTTAGGGTCAATCCAACTAAAGCTGCGAAAGCGCCGCTCGCTCGTTTTTCTTCAACATACCAGGGCTGATCTGCCTTGGTTGTTTGTTGTTTCCACGTATCTGCCAGTAAATTCAAGTCGATATCATTATAGACGTAAGCCTTGGTCAATAGCTGCGCCCACAAACCGGAAAAGGATGTTTCGGTTGCGCCATCGGCAACAGCGCATCGGAAAAGGCGCTTGTCTGTATTTTCGACATCCGTGGGAAAGTAAGCATCCTCATATTCTTCGTCAGAGGAGCCATGCTTTGGCAGCCAGAGTGTTTGGCAGGAAATTTGCATGATGCGTCCGTCAGCGAAGATTGCTTGGTCTTGTGCCGATGTCGAGAAAACGTACGACAGAAACCATATCGGCATTGAAGACAAAACCGCGCGGGTGCTCTGAAGCGATGAAACCTTCAGCCTGTACCATGGTCCACATACTGTCCGGCAAGGTACTGGATGCGCTAAATAGAAGCTTGGCAAAATTATCAGGCAGTTCGGCAGTGTTTTCAGGAAACTCAACAGCCGGGTGCTTTGATGATGATAGGTGAAGATTAAACAGCAGAGCATTGCCATCCTCGCTGCTCATATCCTTCAACTCTTCAGCAATCGGCAGGATGTCTCCATCTGTTGCCTCGCCGTCGGAAATATTGATGATTATGGGCGGATAGCAACCCGGATGTTTAGTTAGCCAGTTGTAAACGATTGTTTTTGCTCTTTGAAGAGCCGCGCATAATGGCGTGCCGCCTTTAGCGACTGGATCAAACCAGACAGGAAATTTCACGACTTGTTCAAGAATGCCGCCGGCGCCATCATCTATCTTCTTCATGCGATTCTCAACGCGAGCGGGGTTATTCCCGATCTCACTTATTGAAACGACGTCCTTGCCAGCCAATGACCCGATAAATGCGGGACCAACACCCTTTTCGCCGTAACCAATTACTCCAACGTGATAATAATCACGAATTCCTTCGGACTTTGTGCATTTAATAACCAAATTTTGCAAAAGCCTGTTTATTGCATCTGCGAGTGAATCAGCCTTGCTCCGACCAGTTGGCCCTTCGCCAAAGGGGTCTTCCATCGAACCTGACTGGTCGATAGTTAGCAGTATTAACGACGGATTCGTCCGGCTAATCTCAGCCCTGTATGGCATTTACCTGATACTCCAAGCGACCCATTGTGGGTATAAAGCAGATAACTAGTATTTCAATATGCTAGAAACTTGTACCCAGGGTGCTTTGGTTAATCTCGCTGTGAATAAATCCGAGTTTGCAGAAGTTCAAGTATCGAAGTCCTGGCCTAGCCCACAGGACTATAACGAGGCTATGCAAAATCCGGCTATGAATCTTGCTGTTCCAGAGTTGAAGAATGGTAAGCCTGGACTCAATAAGCTTGGATTACCCAAAGCTATTTCTGGGTCGTTTGCCAGTGTGTATTATCTGGACTGCCCAAAGCAGGATTTTGCCATCAGATGCTTCTTGCACAATATCGTAAATCAAAGGGAGCGTTATGCAAAGATAAGTGAGCATTTGAACCAATTTTCTCTAGCGATATTGGCCGACTTTGAATATGTCGATAAGGGAATTCTAGTGGATGCGATCTGGTACCCAATACTAAAGATGGATTGGGTGGATGGACAAAATCTTATTGAGTACATTGGGCGTAATCTGGATAATGCGAAGGTTCTAGAACAACTGAGATTGTGGCTGCGGCAAGCGTGTCAAACGCTGAAAGAGCATGGAATTGCTCATGGGGACCTGCAGCATGGCAACGTACTTGTGCTCAATGATTCAGTAAAACTAGTTGATTATGATGGTATATTCGTGCCGCAATTGGTTGGACAAGTGAGCAATGAACTTGGTCACAGGAATTATCAGCACCCAGGGCGTACCAAAGAGCATTTTGGTCCATATCTCGACAATTTTTCGCTATGGTTAATTGATACGTGTCTCTTTGTCTTAGAAAGAGATCCTCGTGTATGGCTTACTTTGCATGCAGGTGAAGATTGCTTGTTGTTTCGTGAAAGAGATTTGCACGATCCGTATTCATCCTTTGCATTTCACGAATTAGAAAGTCATCCGAATGTAGAGATCAGAGATCGCGTGAAATTGCTTCGCTGGCTATTGTCGATACCGGTTGACCAGGTGCCGGATATACACGCGGATATCATGACGGCGTCGAAGCATTTGATGACTCTTGATCCCAGTAAGAAGAAGCCTGATTGGTTGTCGTCAGCCGCAAATTTAGCTGCAGAAGAGGTCGTGACGTCCAATAGTGTGCCTGAAGTCCGCAATCAACCTATTGAAAATTTACCTTCATTTCCACTAGGCTCACAAACAGCAACCGGAAATGTCGACAAGCGTGTCGAGATGAATCCTTTGTTAGTGGTGTTCTTCGTGATGGTCTCTGTGGTTGGTCTTGCATTTAACGCTGCTGGGC
Source organism: Candidatus Obscuribacterales bacterium (assembly GCA_021732245.1). Lineage (GTDB taxonomy): Bacteria > Cyanobacteriota > Vampirovibrionia > Obscuribacterales > Obscuribacteraceae > SBAT01. Next base: position 8,356 of record JAKFVJ010000327.1, read on the forward strand.
CCTGGTTGCTGACGATTGCGTTTCTTATGGTTTTCATCGCCTTTAGACAGGGGCAGGGCGCTGATGCGTGTTATCGAAGAGGAGTTCACCATTTTCGACGTGGAAATCTGCTGCTTGCTGATAAGAATCTGGCAAACGCGCTTAATCATTACTACGGAACTCAGACCCTGGGTCCGGGAAGTTTTGGGGATCGGGAGTGTATCATTTTCTTTGAATTGGCTGTATATTTCCTCGACCGTGGAGAAAAGGTCTTGGCGCATCAAGCTCTAAAGCTAATTGAGCTGAATTTTTCTGGTAATCCAAATATTGATAAATGGGTTCAGCAGATGCGATATTCAATGAAGCCTGGGTTGGGCTCTAGCAAAATCTGATGTGAGGTTTTGGTGAATAAATCCAAGTTTGCAGAAGTTCAAGTATCAAAGTCCTGGCCCAGTCCCCAGGACTATAACGAGGCTATGCAAAGTCCGGCTATAAATTTGGCTGCGCCGGAGTTGAAGGTCGGAAAGCCTGGATTGAATAATCTCGGTTTGCCTAAAGCCATTACAGGCTCATTCGCTAGTGTTTACTATCTTGATTGTCCTAAGCAAGATTTTGCTGTCAGATGTTTCCTGCACAATATCGCAAATCAGCAAGCACGCTATGCAAAGATAAGCGATTATTTGAATCATCTCAATTTGCCCATTATGGCTGACTTTGATTATTTGGAAAAAGGCATTCTCTGTCATGGGAAATGGCTTCCGATTCTTAAAATGGATTGGGTCGATGGGCAGAATCTCATTGAATACATCGGTCGTAATTTAGACAATGCAAAAATCTTGGAAGAATTACGATTATGGTTGCGTCAAGCGCGGGACATGTTGAAGGAGCACGGAATTGCGCATGGTGACTTGCAGCACGGCAACGTGCTTGTCGGCAATGATTCTATTAAGTTAGTAGACTACGACG
>JAKFVJ010000472.1 GCA_021732245.1 Candidatus Obscuribacterales bacterium
GGACAGGCAAGAGATTGATTAGCATGGAAGAGAATGAAAATATCAACTTCTTGATCTTCGGTCGATTCAATCTTAAATTCCAATGCCGGAATTTCTCACAACTCTCTCAATGGGTGCTTTGTGTGGATAGCTTCCGGATTCCTGCATATCATTGTTTCGCCGTTTGGCCGAGCCATCGCGAACTCATTCGGGGTGCCGCAAATTATCCTGTTAGCGTTATATGTCTGTAGTCGATGCGGTGTTGTGTAATTTACATCTACTTTGGCGCCGGCTTGCATGAGTTCATCAAAAATTCTTTGTGGCGTCACTCTTTCGGCCGGACGGAATGTCTTAGACTTAACCGACCCTGGTGTATCAGATCGTATAAGAGCCATGATCGAGGACTTATTTACATTGTTCGGCACTCCTTCAGCCTGAACTATGTTGAGTCCCTTCTTGAGTTCCACTTTTCGGACTTCTTGTACGACCATCATGCCGCCGTCAACAGTGATTTGACGATTTTGTGCGTCGCCGGCTTTGGTGTTATTCGGTTGCGATTTTTGTTCTTGATTTTCTGACATATTCTCATCTCCTAAGACAGGAAAGGCAGCCAGCGTTGTTTAACGCCGGCTGCCACGTGCGGCTTACGCCATGGATATGGGCCTTAGATCATTTCCATCAGCGTGTCGCCCTCTACGACTGCTTCAACGCCAGGCAATTCCCTTAAGCGATCAGCAATCTCTTTAGTTGTGCTCACGGCAACCAACGCAATATGCGTATCTTCATTTACCACCGTGACTTCACCACTGAGTTCATTTTCAATGATGAATTTGGAGAGAGTCTGCCTGAATGTAACGACTGCATCAAGTGCAGCGTCCGACATGCTGGCTCTGTCTCCGTCTTCAATTCCTTCGTCGTCGATTGCAAGCGACACGAGGTATGTTTTCAATGCTTTTTCCATGTTAGTCCTCATTAATCGTGAGTTACAAAATTCGTTCAGCACAATTTCATAGTGCGTCTCTCTTCGTTCGCCTGCATGGCGAACGTTTATCGTTTGAGTCTGGCGCGTACTTTGGTTGAAACGGATCTCTTTGCTGAACTTAGGTTTAAATGGAAATTCAACCTACAAAATCTGCTTGCTAGAAATCAACGAAGTTCAATTGGATATTTATGACTTATAGAAATTCTGAATTATCGCTTGCGCTAACCACCAAAAAAGTGATTAAAGCAGGACAAATGCTTGCCAAGGGGCACTAGCTTCGCTAGGTTTCAAAAAGCCCTGAAAGCCAGTCTGTACTAGCTTGCGCAGGCTTTCAAAGAGGACTTTACTTGTAATTAACCAGCCTGTAGAAGCTTTATTTGAAATTCCCCTTTTTGTTACTGTGAAACTAGATAGAAACATAGTTTCTTTTATTCAGGTATTTCAAACCAGAAAACCTCATCTAATGAGTATTTCTAATTCCCACTGGGAGCTTTAGGGCTCTGCAGGTGGTGCCAGTTTTCTTCAGCCGACTCGACGTGAGTCGGCATTTTTGTTTTGGAGTCAAATCATGATTAACAACAACCACGACGGAGGTAAGAGCAAGTATCAACACAACATGGCTCTACTTTCGGAACTGCATAGCATATGCAGAAACATGACCTTTTACGTAAAACACGAAGCTCGTCCTGAAAGTGCTGACGAACTTGACCCGCAAGTTGTTCGCTTCACATTCCGAATCGAGAAAAACAAACGCCAGAGATTTCACACAATTCTGGATGAGCTGCACAACAACGGCGTCTATTTCGGAATGGGCGTCCGTGAAGTCGACCAGGACGAACTCAAAACCAAATGGGTTCAACAACTGAACGGCGACGGTCTTGAATCTTCAAGCCCAATGTGGCGAAAAGAATTCTATAATCACTTACGCAGAGCAACCCGAGACTCAAAGGCTCGCTTAGAATTCACACCACCCAATCGTGAAAATGAGGCAGGTCAAATAAATCTCGTGATAATTCTCAATCCCGGACTTCTGGAAAAATTCGAGTATGCAATCGATGCATTGTCGAGCCTAGGAGTAAGCGGCAACGTAAAAATCGTCGAACAGTCCAATTAATTAAGAGGCATCTCATTATGACCAGCATGGCATATCTAGGACTCGGGATTATGGGTGGCGCAATGGCGGCCAATTTAGCTGCCAAAGGTCACTCTGTGTTTGGCTGGAATCGAACACCTGGTAGACCAGGCGTAAAAGTAGCAGAAGAAGCCGGCGCCAAAATAACAGGCTCGGCTTCCGATGCAGTCAAGCAAGCTGATGTTGTATTTCTTTGTCTCTCGGATGTTAACGACATCGAAGAAATGCTGCTTGGTGCAAATGCTGTTACCAAAGCAGCAAAGAAAGGCACGCTGTTTATAGACATGAGTACAACTGGTCCTCAGTGCGCACAACATCTGGCGCAAGAATTGGACACACTCGGCATGCGCTTTCTCGATGCGCCGGTATCAGGTGGTGATATCGGCGCTCAAAAAGGCACACTGACCATCATGGTTGGTGGAGCTGAATCCGACTTTGAAAAAGCCAAACCACTCTTTGAATGCATCGGCAAAAGCATCACCTACTGCGGTTCGGCAGGATCCGGACAAGCAGTCAAACTCTGCAATCAAATTCTCTGCGCCGTCAACATGGTTGCCGTAACAGAAGCAATTCGATTTGCCGAACTAACAGGCATTGATCCGCAACTGGTAATTGATGTTTGCAGCACCGGAGCAGGCGGCTCCTGGGCATTAAGCAATCTCGGACCAAAAATCCTCAAGAAAGACTTTGCTCCGGGATTCAAGATAACCGACATGCGAAAAGATCTACGCCTTGTCGGAGAGTCTTTGTCTGATACAAATCACGGTCTAACAGGAACCACACTAGCTGCAGAAAACTTTCAGCAGACAGAAGCATTAGAAAGCGGCAAGACTCAAGGCACCCAAGCCATGATTCGAGTCTACCGCTAACAAACAAAATTGATGAAACACCCTACGACACTGTTTGAGACAGTGTCGTATTCGCGCATCCAGGGAGTCTATCCATGAACAAACAAGAACAACCTTCGCTAGCTGAAATTGCCGATCAATTCAGCATAACCGTGGCAAACTCAGTGCGGAATCAAGAGTTGACCAAAGCTTACTACAAGCTTAGCAACCGACTCAAAAGATTACTGCCCATAGAAAAAGCATTCGAGCATGATCTTCAAGAAAAGCTGGCCGACATGCGTGCTGATGTTGCCGATTGCAATTTTCCTCGAATGGACATGACATTTCTCAGCATGCGGCGCGAGCAAGAGCTTACTTTTCCGAGGCGACAGAAGTGGAGCCCCGGACTAAACAGGTGGATAGAAGACACCGAGCAGAACACCTACAAAGCGCTCGTTCCTCGATTCGCTATTTTCACACCGCAAACCGACACCTGCAGTTTTAAGACAAAGTTCAAATATGAATATTGGCCTTACGGCGGCGGTCCGTTTATGAAGTTCGATGTTACAGGTGAACGCGTCGATTTCATTCTCGACTATCAGAAGGTGCTAACACTGATGAACACAAAACCATTTTCGCAAGAAAAGGATGTTTTGTTCAATTCATCCAACGTGAAATTCTGCGTAAAAGTACCAGAGGATTTCAAAGACGTGAAGCAGACTTTGTCGCTCGACTCGCTTGACTTTCTTCATGCCATGATGCTTGAGGTGAATTATCTCCATGAGTATCACCAGCATCAAATGAGTTGCATCTGCGAGCCTGAATTCACATTCTCAACACGGTTTACGGGCGTCCTTCCGGACGAGGTTCTAGACTCTCTGCCTCATTGGCAACAACTCTTTCACGAAGTATACTTCGTGGCCGAGGCAGCAGACTGGACAGTCAGCGCGCCTCCCATGCCTCAATTCAACGCTGATCCGTTGGTAATTGGCAGAATCGATCTCGACTTCTGGTTGCTCAGCCGATTCGATCTAACATCAGCAGAGGAATACGTCTCACGCGAGTGGACATCTAAGTAATCACATCATACAAGGCAGGAGCGTCGGTTCAATGAGCCGGCGTTCTTGTTTACACACATTTTCGGAGGGCAACCCTATGCCTCAGTTTGTATTGGTATTAGCAGTTGTGGCGTTAGTGCTCGTGGTCGAATCAGTCCTCAGAGCTCGTAACTACAATGGCAAGAAACACAATGTCATTTTCATGGGCGCTCCCGGCGCCGGCAAAGGCACTCAAGCAAGTCGACTAGCAAAAGACTTGAACATCCCGCATCTTTCGTCAGGTGACTTACTGCGTAAAGCTGTTCAACAAGGAACTCCAACCGGCGACGAGATAAAGTCCTATATCGAAAAGGGACAATTAGCTCCGGATGATCTCATCAACAAAATGATCGCCGAAGAGCTCTCCAAGCCAAATTACAAAGACGGCTTCATCCTCGATGGCTATCCGCGGACAGTAGAGCAAGCTGAATTCCTGGACGATTATCTCGATGAAGATAACCGCTACATCACGGCAGTCGTTGAACTTCAAGTGGATGAAGAAGTGCTTGTTGAAAGAATTGCCGGCAGACGCATTTGCGGCAACGGACAGTGCAATGCTTCTTATCACCTCAAGTTCAAACCGCCGCTGGTTCCTGGCACTTGCGACCTGTGTCGCCGACCTCTTATTCAAAGGGCCGATGACACCGAAGCCGTTCTAAGAGAACGCATAGAACGCCACGAGCAACGCATTGTGCCGTTGCTTCAGCACTACCACCATCAAGGCACTCTCAAAGAAATAAAAGGCGAAGGTCCTCTAGAGGAAATCTACGACGACATTCTGCTTTCACTCGGCATTTAGAAGAGGAAATCACATGAATACAAACATAAATCAAGAAGCGCTTGCCTTCCTGCAATCAACTTACAAGTTGTCGGCTGACCAATTGGAGAAATTACTCGTTCTGGCAACTAACAGCAAGAACGCATACTCCGATATCTATTTCCAGGTTGGCACGGAAGAAGGCATTTCATTACAGCAAGGCTCAATCATGAAGCCTTATCGAAACCTCACCGGTGGCGCCGGCGTGCGCTCCGTAATCGGTGACAAAACAGGCTATTCATTTACCGACAATGTCAATTATAGAAATCTAGCTAAAGCGGCCAAAACCGCCGGAGCGATCGTTAAGTATGGGTCCGGCACTGAGGCTATCAAGGAGAGTTCTCGCTCAGCCTCATCGCAACTGAAGGATCTATATCCGGTTGAAGAGACATTACTTGGTGTTTCCCTGGCTGAGAAAATCAATCTGCTGAGACAAATTGACGAATTGGTGCGTGCTCTGGATGAGAGAATCACCAACGTCACAGCCAACATATATGTCAGCGAAGAGATTATTGTCATCGCGACATCTCTCGATGAGCTCGTTATCGATAGACGCCCCATGTTGTCGTTAGGCGTTACCTGCTTGGCTGAAGATGGCGCCAACAAACAGATCGGCAGATCAGCCGGCGGCGGGCGAGTTGATTTCTCTTTCGTCTACGAAGACGATCGGTGGCAATCATTCGCTTTAGAAGCTGCGCGAGATGCAATCAACAAACTATCGGCGAAAGATGCGCCGGCAGGAGAAATGACCGTAGTTTTGGGATCAGGCTGGCCTGGCATCCTTGTGCATGAAGCAATTGGACATCCGCTAGAGTTGGATTTCAACCGCAAAGATGCATCGGTGTTTTCCAAAAGCCTCGATCAAAAGGTCGCGTCTGAACTATGCACGCTGGTTGACGATGGCACAATAGCCGACCGCCGAGGATCTCTCAACATTGACGATGAGGGAACACCAACACAACGAACCGTGCTTATCGAAGACGGCATACTGAAAAATTACATGTCCGATCGCATGAACGCAGCGCTTGTCGGCAAGAGCTCATCAGGCAACGGCAGACGAGAAAGCTACAGATTTGCTCCGCAACCACGCATGACCAACACGTTTATGCTTCCGGGTCAATCAACTCCTGAAGAGATCATATCTTCAGTAAAGCATGGTCTGTACGCCTTTAGCTTCGCCGATGGGCAAGTCGATGTTGCATCCGGCAACTTCACGTTTGCGGCAAACGGCGCTCGCATGATCCGCGACGGCAAATTGGCCGAGTACGTCAATGGAGCCACGCTTATCGATAATGCAGCCAAAGCCCTCAAGAATATTTCCATGGTCGGCAACGACTTCGCGCTCGACAAGGGAATAGGCAATTGCGGCAAAGGCGGTCAATCGGTTCCCGTTGGTGTCGGTATGCCCACGGTTCGCATTAACAACCTAACCGTCGGCGGCACCGGCAAGTAATCGAGGAAATCATAATGAACAATCACAAACTAGAACAGTTAGCCGAGTTCGTAATCAAAGAAGGACTACGGCTTGGAGCTACCGATTGCGCTGTTTCCATGTACATCGGGGATTCAATCACTACAGAAGTACGTCTCGGAGAGGTTGAAAAACAAGAAGGTGCACAGGAATCCGGGCTCACTTTCACCGGGTACCTTGGCAAAAAGAGTGTTAGTGTCTCGTCAACGAATTTCCGTCGAGATGCCTTGACGAAACTCATCAGACAAGCAATTGAAATGGCCAAAGCAACTGAAGAGGATCAATTTGCAGGACTTGTGGACAAGCACTTGCTCGCCACAAACATTCCTGATTTGGATCTCTTTGATCCGGCACTAGAAAAGCTGGCACCGGAGAAGAAAATCGCTCTTGCCTTAGCGGCCGAAAAGGCAGCACGTCTATATGATCCGCGCATCAGCAACAGTGATGGTGCTTCATTCAGCAACACATCGGCGATTGTTGTCTACGCAAACTCCCTAGGCTTTTTGGGCAGCTACCAATCAACTTCATGCGGACTAAGTGCTTCAGTTATTGCGACGGACGAAAACAATGTGCTGCAATCTGCAGGCTGGTATTCCGGCAGCAGATTTTTTAGCACCTTGCTCAGCCCTGAAGAAGTCGGAATAGAAGCAGCCAAGCGGACTATACGACAACTCGGTGCCCGAAAAGTAGAGACACAACAAGTGCCAGTCATTTTCGAGCCGACAAGAGCGAGCCGACTATTGACTCAATTTGTTAGTGCTGCCAACGGCGATTCTATATACAATCGGTCGTCGATCTTCCTGGATAAAGTAGGTGAGCTTATTGCCAACCCGGCCGTTCAAATCATCGACAATCCGCTGATACCACAGGCACTGGGATCCTTTCCTTTCAACCGGGAAGGTCTACCGGCCGTCAAACGGCAAATCGTCAAGGACGGCGTTTTGCAAACCTACCTGCTTACTGGTTATGCAGCACGCAAATTAGGACTACAGCCCAACGGTGGTGCAACAGGCAACCTGTCCATCACTCCGGGCAATATGTCGTTTGATGAAATCGTCGGCACAGTTAAGAGCGGGCTTCTACTCACCGGCACATTTGGTTCCGGTTTCAATCCCGTAACCGGCACCTATTCCGTAGGCGCAAATGGAATATGGATTGAGAATGGTGAACTTGCATATCCAGTGCACGAAATAACAATTGCGGGCAACATGCTGGAAATGTTCAAGAGCATCGAAGCCATCGGTAACGATCCAATCACTACATCACCAGTGTCATCGCCAACTTTGAAAATTACTTCAATGATGGTAGCTGGTAAGTAACAACAAGCCCATGACTCAAACGGACATGTCCATATTCAGGCGTGTCCGTTTTACCACAGGAAACACACTATGAAAAACACAATAGTTAGAGCCATAAAATACTTGCTGACTGCGCTCAACCAAGACAAGTATATACTAGCTGGACTGGCACTCACATTGTTTGTGCTTAGCTCGGCATTCCCAGCTTCAATTCAGTTGGGCTCAAATGTTCTTGCTTCAGCTCTAATCGCAGCAGTATTTGTTCACATCAGCTTGATAGTTGCTGTGCCGATTACGTTTGCCTTGTTTGATTACACCAAAGTAGGCGAATACAAACTCTCTCTCAAAAAGTTGTCGCTGAAGGAAAAACTTTTCATCGACGCCTTAACGTTTGGTTTGGGAGCGATAGGACTGCAAGTACTGTCTTCACTTTTCTCCTCCGTAATTTCACTATCCGGCGGTATAGTTGCCGTCCTTATCATATTCGCCTGCGAAATTGTGGCGCTCGGCATAGACAGATTCGAAGAAGTTTTGAAAGAACGTGACGACGACGAGGGTATGACTCGTCAAGGCAAGCGCAAACCCACTCAGCCAAAAGGAAATAAGTCATGAAACTAATGGCCACGATAGCTTTACTTGGAGTCTTGTGCCTGCAAGTTGGAGCCACACCCGTATCTGCCCAGAGCTGCAAGACTGAGAAACAGTGTCAGCACCAAATGCGACAATTCTTCGACGCTCAAAAGACGGTTCAGCTTAATCTCTCCGGCGGATCGGCAGTCGTCGAACCAGACGACAGAAAATTTACCGTGAGAAAGAGCTCCAAATTCAAGTTTATCGGATTTCTCAAACTGACCGTAAACGGCTCAGGCACCATTAAAAAGTCATTTCCGAATGGCGAACAAGGTGGCACCGTCACCTTTAATGGAGCAGGCACCATTGAATACAACGACAGCGGGCAAATCGTGTTTGTGGGCAGCAAAGAACGCAAACTGAACGTGACGGCTGTTGACGTAACACATGTTGTGCTGTTGGATAACACCATAGGCGTTGTTGAGAAGTGCAAATTCGTTGATGCCTATAGAAATTCCGAGGTATATGCCTTGGCTTGTGATCAAGTCTCTGCATATACTGAGGCAACTGCAATGGTCTGGCGCTGCAAAACCTCCAAAGCGCACGACAACGCAAAGGTGACTGAAGTCAAGTCAGAAGCTCAATAACGTTATCTCTCGGAATTGTAGGGGCGCATTGCATGCGCCCTTTTCGAAGAATCTCGCGTGTTAAAGACGTGAGATTCTTCGCGTTGCCTACCCTGAGCAAGGAGACGACACTAGATGTGTCGTCGGATCGAACGGGCTCAGAATGACAAATTAAACAAGGAGACCATAGCCATGGTTACAAGAAACATCACATCAACACTGATGTCGCTGATTTTCTTGAGCGCGGTATCAACCGGCAGCGCCTTTTGCGCTCCGGATTCATCACTTAGTTCAGCAAAACCGGCGATTTCCCTTACCAAAACTCAACTCAAAGGCAAAGTCACACAAGACGCCACTGCTCTAAAGTCCATACAACCAAAAATAGATACGAGTCCCCCGCTGACAGGCAAAATCAAAAAGCATGCCCTCTGGGATGCTTACGAAGCAGTTCTCAGCAAAACCGATGAGCGTGGACGAGTACCAAAATGCTTCC
>JAKFVJ010000475.1 GCA_021732245.1 Candidatus Obscuribacterales bacterium
TTGCAAGCCGATCCTAATTTGTCTGAAGCACACAGTAACTTGGGATTGATTCACAACCAACAGCACAACTATGCGCAAGCTCTTTCTGAGTTCCGCAAAGCGTTGGCGATTAACCCGAAAGATGCCATCACATACAACGGTATCGGTGCTGCATTGCGTGCTGAGCGTGATCTTCCAGGTGCAATCAAGAATTGGCTAACAGCAGTATCACTAGATCCGCATTTAGCTACTGCCTACTACAACTTGGGCACAGCTTATGAAATCCAGAAGGTCTACGATAAGGCAGTTGATGCTTACAAAGACGCAGTCAAAAACGATTACCGTCTTGGCGAAGCCTACTACCGCATGGGTCTTATCATGGAGCGCAAGCACCGTCCTGATGATGCTGCTCAGCAGTTTAGTCAAGCTCTGAAGGTATCAGCTAATGCTGAATACGCAGAAGACGCACGTCAACGCTTGAGCTTCCTAACAGGCAGCAACAAGAAAGCGACAGCGGCTAAGAAGGACGCTGGTACTCAGTAGGTAAGTAAATACAGAAATGTAAAAGAAAGGGCGGTCATCAGACCGCCCTTTCTTTTTAGTGTTGACCTACACTTTGTCATTCTGAGGGCATCGCCCGAAGAATCTGCCGTGGCTAGGCGGAGCTCGCGTTGATCAACGTGAGCATGTTTTGTCGCGGCAGATCCTTCGCTTCGCTCAGGATGACAAAACGCGTTATTTCTTCATCTTCTCGATGGTATTTGTCGTGCTTTTGCCCGGTACGTGTTGGAGGATGCGGACTCGGCCGCCTAGAGCTTCGACGGTGGGGGCTTCGGGAAGATCTCGTGGTGCGTAGTCGCCACCTTTGACGTAGATGTCCGGCTTAACGAGTTTCAGAAATTCGTCGGCGGTGTTTTCGTCGAAGATGGAGACGTAATCTACGCAATCCAAACTCGCTAGAATTTCGGCACGATCGTCTTGTGAGTTGATTGGGCGCTCAGGACCTTTTAGTTTGCTCACTGATGCGTCGCTGTTCAATCCGACGATGAGAATGTCGCCTAATTCATGTGCTGCTTTTAAGTATCGAACGTGTCCGACATGTAGCAAATCAAAGCATCCGTTAGTACAGACGATCTTTTTTCCTTCCTTGCGAAGTTGCTCGGCGAGGGCTTTTAGGTTTGACTTTTCTATGACGGAGTTCATTTTGATGACCTTGTTGTGGTCTTTATTGTAAGACGATATGGTTTTCAAGTGGTTGGTGAGCTTCGCTAGTTACTATCGATTTTGGCTGCGGATCTGCTGGGTTTGCCCGCGCTGCGCTAGCTTTCGGACCAGTAAAAAGCCCCAGAACAGGCTTTATTGCAAGCTTTTAAATTGCTTTGCAACGCAATTAAAGAGTAATTTGAACTTGCATATTAGTTATTTACTTATTGCAGTTATATAGAAACGATCGCCTAAAGCAAGTACTGGTTTGAAATAGAAGTTCTTCAGAGAGTAATTTCCCTGAGGGCGTTGAAGTTCAACACAAAGTTTGCTACTGCCGGCGGTGCTAAGTCGGGCGCATGCAATGCGCCCCTACGAGGTTTTAAGTTCCGCCCCTACGAGGTTGCGCTCATGCGAGGTTGCACCCACATGAGGTTGTACTCGTTCGAGACTGGAATTTGCTGCCGCGTTGCGTCGACGTAGCTGAACATACTTGCCCGGTGAACGGTTTTGCCGTCCGTGGCTGGTTGGCCAGATGCTGGCCGCCGTCGTTTCTTCGTTTGAAACTTCTATCTGGCACCCGCTCAATGAGGTGCAGGAGGTAATTTTATGTTTGCAATTAATGCGTTTATCCTGGCGCTCATTGCATGCGCGCTGGGTGTTTTGTTTACCTCGCGGGAAAAAGGCTTGGGCCGCCTGCGAGATGTGATCGACATTCTGCCGTTGGTTAAACCCCATGGTCTCAAGAGAATCATCACGCCGTCCGACCCGCGATTCCCGCGTGTTCAGGGTGGTTTGCTTGTCAGCACTTTGAAGACTCTTGGTGGAATGTTGCTCCGCGGAGTGACCATTCTTTTGGTTGCGAAGCATTTCGGTTGGCAGGATCAAGTGCTGAACGAAACAGCAATCGTGATGATGGTCATGACTTTCATGGGTTATTGGCACAGCGCTAACACAGCGTTGTTCATGGTGAGAGCGAGAAAGGCTAACCCGGCTGATCCTCGTGAAGCCAAACTCATTGAAGTCTACAACGAAGTCCTGCGTGATGCTCGCAAGCTCGAGCGCAAGGAATTGATCAAGAAGTATCAGTCCGACCCGAAAAAGGCTAAGCAGTTGCAGCATCTGCAGTCGCTTGGTGATGATGTGCCGTTGGAATCGCCGTGGCTTCTGAGAAGACTGCGCAACGTTCGCGATGGTATCAATTTCGTGTTCGACAAGCTGATGCCGAAGATGCCCGAATTTCAGCGCAGAGCATTCGCCAGATTCGTAATTGCCGTCGCCGGCTTGAATCGTTTGGCTGAAGATCCTGAGTTGTTCTTCTTCGATGGCGATTCTAACGCCTTTGCCTCAGGTCCGCTGCCTTTTATGAGTGTCATAGCTGTTTCCAGCGACATTCTGCAGCAGTGGTTGCCGTCCGAACCAGATGTTGTTGAGCACTTGAAGGATTTTCCGGAAGAGCGCATCACTCGTCGCGGTATGAAAGGCGTGCTTTCGCACGAACGTGGTCACGTTGCTCGCTTTGACATTATGGTCAACGCACTGATGAATCTTGAGACGGTGGTTCTCTCCATGATCGTCGACACACCGGTTCGCCTGGTAACAGGTTTCATTAGAACCAAGTGGGTCGAAACACTGCTCAAAAAATTGAGGCTTCCGGATGCTGCAAAAGCATTGGGTCTTGATTGGATTATGCGTGTTGTCGGTCAGGTTATCCAGATGGGCATTTCGCAAGTGCAGAAGATCATCCCGGCTTTCGTAACACGTAGCCGTGAGTCAGGTGCTGATGCGTATGCAGCCATGGTTACGGATAGACCGCTTGATTTGGCGTACAGCCTGAAGGCGTTGAGACCGTTCGTCATGTGGCGTCGTGAATCGAAAGATGCGCTTCGTCGCTCTTTCTTGGGTGCTAAGTTCGCCAAGACCTACGAAGAACATCGTATGGAATCGGCGATGATGGCTTTGCGTCCAATCATGTTCATCGACTCCCTTTACGATGCACTTCCGGCCCAGAAAGAGGAACCAGCGCCACAGCCTAAAACAGGCAATCCCATTCTTGATTTGATCATCAGAGTGGTGACAGCTGTTAAGGCCGGTCTGGCTCGCATCAGGCGCGCTTGGGATAGTCTCTTCTATACCCACCCGTCGATTGAGACGAGAATTTGGAAAAACTGCGAATACGAGTTTGGCAAGGCCGGCTTCTGCCCAGTCTTTACCGAACCGAATCCGGATCAGGAGTTCTAGATTCGAAATTGAGGTGCAGGGGTATCGGTTGATGCCCCTGTTCTCTTTTTTACTTTTTGGAGGTACGTCCAGGAGGTGAGCTTATGCTCAGACCCAAATTTCTTAGCGTGATAGCCGCAGTTTTGATGATGTTTTTCAGTTATGTTTCGCCGGGTGTACAAGCGGCGTCACCAGATACGGCAATTGCCTCCGGTGACTACCTCATACCCCCACAACGATGCGCTAACCCAGAACATCCCGAAAAACTCGGTGCAAAACACGTGGCAATTGTTTTTGCCACTGACCGTGAGTTGGCTTGTGACAAAAAAGGCAAGCCGACAGGTTTTACAGCAAAGCGTAGCAAAAACGGACTTCACTACGGCATCGTTGTTTTGCACCTGGATAAGGTGAAGGCGGTGATGTCCACTGAGCCGAAAATCTGCCCACACACGAGACTGATGAAGTCGATTGTGCACAGAATTGATACGCCGTTTCAGAAAAACTCGCACATCGAATCAGTTGAGCTGGTGCCATCGCGGGCTTCGCTTTTCGAGCGTATCCCCAGCGTGATGAAGCGCTATGGCTACGAACGCTTAATTGTCCGTGTGCATGGTTACAACAACGACTGGCTATATTCAGTACGCAAGTCCGGTGAATTTGCCTATTGGTCCAATTGCATGGTCATCAACTGGGCATGGCCGTCAGATGCGAAGAAGCGCAGCTATTTCGCTGCTTCGGTGAATGCGGAATGGACTCTTAAGAATTTCGAAGAGTTTGTTGATGCGTTGGCTGCTGATTCACGTTTTGGTGGTCCCAACAACATCGGACTGACAGGACACAGCATGGGCACGAGAATTATTTTCTGGTACGAAAAGCTGAGATACGAAAAACTCAGCCGCACGTGTTCGGCAAATGGTGATCTTGTCACTGTGCAAATGATGCAAGATGTGCAGCCATTGCCGGAAAAAGATCGTTTCTGGTTCACGCAATTTGCTTCGCCCGACATGGATACGGAAACGTATTGCCACGACGGGACAAGAGTAGTTGCATGCTCTAGCAAGGAGAAGGTATTCAACTACATCTCCAAATACGATCATCCACTTCGCTGGTCGAAGGGAATTAACGGCTACACACGTCTCGGTAGAGCCGGTGTTGATCTTGATTGGAAAGTACCGCCCAAAGTTGATGGTGTAACAACCATTGATTTCAGCGTGGCCGATCATGGTCCAACAGGTCATGCCGAGCCGCAGTGGTTGGAATCCGATATGGCCGCCTTTGGCAAGCCGCGCAGTCCGTGGAAGCTTCGAGTAAAAGTGCCGACCAACGAGCACTTTCAAGAGCTCTACAAAGAAGACCGCGACGAGTAGCAGTCATTCTGATGTTTTCACTTTGTCCTGATGTTTTCACTTTGTCATTCTGAGGCGAAGCCGAAGAATCTACCGAGAGTTTACGGTGCTCAATTCGAACTACAAGTAGCTACGGCAGATCCTTCGCTTTGCTCAGGATGACAAACAACGCTTGAAACGGAGGTAGAACACACGTGAACAAATTTCAAAAACTTATTACGACTACAACGATAATCATGCACAATCCGTTATTTGTCTTTGCAGTTGCCAGTCAACTGATGATTCAATTTCGGGTTGCCGCTGAGTTTCTGCAATTTAGTGGACTTTTGTCGGCTGTCTTAATGTCAGCCGCTTTGACTGTTGCTCACATAATTCCCGCATATGCTGCGTATGTTATTGGAAAGGGATTAAAAAGCAAAATCGGCTTCGCTATATTGGGCGGAGGTGTTGCTTTTATTCTTGCTTTGACGTTTGCCTACTGTGTGCTTGGAGTTCTGTGTCAACCGCAACTGTCACTGGTTGTTGATCCGACAATTCGTTCGGTCGCGTTGACCGGTATCTTTTCCGCTGCCTACGGCGCCGTTTTGGACGTCGTTTTCGTATCCGCCTTTCTTGCTTACGGCGGATTAGGCAATAAATAAATTTCGCTTTGGACAGGTTGTAACCTGTCGATGAAGGAGATTCCTATGATAAAAACCAAACTACCTAGGCTTGTGTCGATGACGATGGCATTTGTAATGATGCTTCTCACCGCATGCGTCTCGCCTACACTTGCGGGTTCGCTCGCACCGTCGGATCTATCATGTCCGGCAAAGACGCTTCCGAATTTCGATGATGTGCAAGCGCCATCGGGCAATACGATATGGTTGCCTAGATACAGCATGACCGAAAGAGGCAAGGCAGCCGAGAAGTCAGCGACGTTGCTACAGAAAATCAAGCGTTTGTTTGCTCACAAACAAAAGTCGGCTACAAAAACTGCCGGGGGACGTGGCGTTGAGTACAAGCTAATTGATTGGGAAGGACACAAGTATGCTTGGGTTCGTATTAACGATCTTGAGTATCGTGATGTCGATTATGACTTCGAACGCGCGGTTAACGATATGGATCGCCAAGGAGCGGAAGGCTTCGCAATTGATATTCGCAATATCCGTTATGCCAATGACTTCGACAAGTCCATATATTGCTCGCATGTGCTTCTGCCCGATGGCACTTTGTCAGACGTGAATGCACGTGTCGACAGAGACGACATAGCGCAGAACTTCAAGCTATTCGGCAATGGCATGGCTGTGACGACTTACAACTATCAAACCAAGGAGCGTAATACCGAGTATTACCGCCGAGGCAGAGAAGAAGGTCGTAAGAAGCCGATGATGTTCCTCGCCGATCGTTACACGACACAAGGCGCCGAAATCTTTTTGGCAGCGGTGCGTGAAAACAAGCGCGGCAAGATTGTCGGTGAGCGCACCTATGGTGACGGACGCACCGCCTACTACGTGCGCAAGAAAGACGATCGCGGTGATCGCATTGTACGAGCTGATGCCGCGGAATTTTACAATCCCGCCGGCAAATGCATCGGCAGCGATTATAGACGTTGTAGCAATGGCATTGACCCGGACTTCCCGGTGCAAGGCACTAACAACACCAGCGAGTTTGGCGACACAGAGCGCGATCCTGCACTTCGTGAAGCGCTCACTCGTTTGAAGGAGCAATCGACTAGAGGGAAGTAGCTTTCCTTTTTGTCATTCTGAGGCGATAGCCGAAGAATCTACCGTAGCTTTTCGGAGTTCAACTCGAACAACGATCCGCTGCGGCAGATTCTTCGCTTTGCTCAGAATGACAAAAGTTAAATATGGAATTACAAGAAACAAAAAAAGGAGGCCGCAATGTTCGAGTTTTTAAAGCGTTCGCGGCTGCGAAATAGACTGCGACGCTACTTTTGGAATAAGAAGTTCATCGAAACCACTGCGTATGCCGGATTACTTGCCCTCAGTATTAAGCTGGGTAGGGGCGAATTCGACTCAACAGCAATGATCGCATCCCTCACGTTGAGCGGTGCCTGGCTTGCTCTAACTGCTCTTGAATTGCGTGTGTTGCTTCGTACGTATTACGACACACTGTCACGCATACTCATCTGGATTCCGCTTTTAATTGGCGCAATTCTTTCAGGACTCGCTCTATACCACGGTGCGTCTGACGTTTTTCGTTACACGGCAGTGGCAGAACTCATTGGTTGGTTTTATGTCTACATGCAATATCGCCACAATCGTAATTTGTATGTCGACAAAAGACATGGGCCGCTACCTGTCGGTACTTTGGTCAATCCGGAAGCGAGACTCATTCAACCAGGAGACATGATTCTCACTAGTGGTCGCGTCTCTAAACGCGTTCGTCAAAATGTCGGACACGGAGAAATTGCCTATCTCAATGCTGACGGCAAAATGTGGAGCTTTAGCTCTTACATGGAGAAGGGCGTCATTCGCCAGCCTTTGGAGCAAGTTCTGGCAAAAGTAGTTGCCGACGGCGAACATTACATTGTTTTGCGACTGGTAGAATCTTGGACCCCGGAACAAATTGTCAGAGCGCACAACATAGTCGAGCAGATGTACGCCGACAACGTTGTTTGGCGCAGTGAAGAAACAATTCGCCGCCGCAAATTTGCCGACTCGCTTCCTTTGCCGCAGAAGTTGCGTGATGCAATATACGAGAAAATTGAACCAACCGGTTACGACTGGTTTGGTTTGTTCATCGGTGTTTTGCACAGCAACCGCTTTACTTGCATTGGTGCCTGCGTTGAATTAGACAAGCGTCTTGGCGTAGAAATGAACGATTACGGCACCGGGCTTCTCGGTTGGGGCACAGGTCTTTTGGATCCAATTGTCCCCATGCGTCTTTTGGGCGAACCTGCCTATCGTTTGCTTACGGTCGATGATCAAGAGGTGGAATCATGATGTCCCTCAATCAGCGCAAGCTGTTTCTAATGCTTGTCGTCGAATGTATAGACGTAGCTGCACCGTTTTTTGTCACTTGTAAGATGCAGGCAGGTGACAGCTGCGTCTGGGCAAATGCAGCCGGCTTCATTCATCTTATGGATGTGGAGGAGCCGACTGCACAGGACACGGTGTTTGTCAGCGCAGACAACAATGTCACGCTGATGAAAATTCAATTGCCGTGGAACGAAATACGCGCTGCAAAGGTTTTGGCACCAACCTTTTCCGGCAACGCAATTGTGCAAACACTCAGGTTCTATCGATGCCGCGAGTATTTGTCTGCTCAAGACATATTTACGAATGAGCCTAAATTTTGGTTCGACGATACAGAACCTGTGCTTGATATAACCATTGGCGGATTCTTTTCGGAAGAGCTGCGCAATTTCGTTGCGAAATTTCCGGAAGAAAGCAATATACAGCTTGGCGATTTGGCAAGCAATGGATAACCAGGGAGAAACGACTATGTTTGGAAAAGAATTAGGACAGATGATTGGACTTTTGAAACAGGTACTTACTGAACTGCAGGCAAGCAATAAGACGCAAAAGCAATTGCTTACTGCTATTGAAGAAAATACCAAGGCCGTGAAATTGCGGGCAATCCAGAACCTTGAGACCGCAGGTGTCCCGGCGGAAGGAAACATCTATAGAGGTGATGGCAGTTCTACCCATAAGGGTAATTGCAAGACGAAGGACTCGAGCGAAGGTGATTGCCGCAGCAAATGCAATGGTCGTTGCGATAATGACTTTGGCGCTTGTGCCACTTGCGGTTAAGCACGGCAATGAATAAGAACCTTTGGCAAAGAGTTTTGAGTTGGCCTTTGGATGATCCGACTGCTGAGCGTCCATTTTCGCTTCGCTTGCGCGAAGCAAACGAATGGGATGAAGAATTCACAAAACTAGCTATAGATGAGTACAGGAGATTTATGTACCTGAGAATGGTCACGGATAAGCCTGTAACTCCTTCAGTTGTTGTGGATTCTGTTTGGCATATGCATTTGCATTACTTGCGCAATTACATTGCATTTTGCAAAGAGCTTGCCGGCCGCATCATCTTTCACGATCCCGGCAAAGGCGGCGAAGTTGAAGCAACGCGATTTAAGTTGCAATACTTCGATACGCTGATGGCGTACTTAGATCATTTTGGGACACCACCCAAAGAAATTTGGGGAACTATTCCGACACGACTGGACACAGGATCTGCAGACATTTAGTCGACTATCGGCGGCTAACAAGTCACCAACACCTTACTTTGCGCCGCCGGATTTTCCTGCGGCGCAGGTCCTATGTCCGCGCGCATTTTTTTGCTTTGTGTGCTACTAGTATATGTAGCAGAAATCGAACACTGTCGTAAAAGCTCAGTGAACCGTGTGGTCAATTCAGGCGACAGTTGGTAGCGCAAGTTCTTGTTTGCGTTGGTCGGACATTTTCCATGGGAGAAAGTCGGATAGATCATCGGGAGGTCTGCCGCCATTTTTGGCGCAGCATTGCAAGTACTCTGATAAATATTGGTAAGGATCGAGTTTGAATTTGCCGATAGTTCCAAA
>JAKFVJ010000476.1 GCA_021732245.1 Candidatus Obscuribacterales bacterium
CGCGTACGGCTGTATAAACCATGTTACGCAATTCTTCCGTATCGCGCGGAGCCAACACGGTCAAGTTTGGAATGCTGCGCAAGAAGGCGATGTCGAAAACGCCTTGGTGAGTCTCACCGTCTTCTACAAGACCACCGCGGTCGATTCCGAAAATTACCGGCAGATTCAAAATTGCTACATCGTGCACGAGTTGGTCTAATGCTCTCTGCAAGAATGTCGAGTAGATGGAGACAACAGGAGTTAGTCCTGCTTTAGCCATGCCGGCTGCCATTGTTACTGCGTGTTGTTCGCAGATGGCCACATCGAAGAAACGCTCAGGATAAATCTTGCCGAATTTCACAAGACCGGAGCCTTCAGCAGTAGCTGGTGTGATTGCCACCATATTGGGTTCGATTTCTGCAATTTCTATAAGAGCTTCGGTGAAAGCTTCGGAATAAGACTTGGCTTTTGGTTTTTCCGGACTTACCGGTTCAATTTTTTCAGGACTAAAAGCACCAACACCGTGATACTTAATTGAGTCAGCTTCGGCAGGCGCGTAGCCTTTGCCCTTCTGTGTAATTAAATGCACCAATTGTGGAGCGGTGCGATCTTTGATGCGTTCAAGAACATTCACTACTTGTTCGACATCATGACCGTCGACAGGTCCTGTGTAATTGACGCCCAATTTTTCAAAGACAATTCCTGGTGTGTCGAAGCGCTGTTTGGCTTGCTTCTTCACTGCTTCGATAAGTTCGGCAATGCCAGGACGCAGATTGCTTTCATCTAGTTGAATTTCAATCTGGCTGATTTTCTCTTTGATGTCTTTGTAGAAGAAAGTCTCTTTGATGCGCTTCATGTACTGCGAAAATCCGCCGAGGTTTTCGCTTATCGACATTTCGTTGTCGTTGAGAATGATGATCACATTTTTCTGAATGTGTCCCAAGTGATTCAACGCTTCCAGCGCCATGCCGCCTGTCAAACCGCCGTCGCCAATGACGGCTATGACTTTGTGGTCTTGCCCGAAGTGATCACGTGCCAGCGCGTAGCCGACACCTAATGAAATTGAAGTTGAGCTGTGACCGGCAAGAAATGGATCATGCTCGCTTTCAAACGGATTGATAAACCCGCTAAGACCTTTGTATTGACGCAAAGTATTGAACTGATTGCGTCTGCCCGTAAGCATTTTGTGAATGTATGCCTGGTGACCGACGTCCCAGAGAATTTTGTCTTCCGGGCTGTTAAACACACGGTGCAACGCCAAGGTAATTTCCACGATGCCCAAGTTTGACGCCAGGTGTCCGCCGGTCTTTGAGAGCGACTGGACTAATTCCTCGCGAATTTCTCCGGCAAGCGACTGCAATTCGGCATTGCTCAGGCGCTTCAAATCAGCCGGGCTGGCCACTGCCTCAAGAAACGATGTTGCGGGCAAGACTTGGGTGGACATGCACGTGGCACCTGAAAAATTGGGAATGATGATCATAGCAACCCTTAAATTCTCTTGGGTTAATATATGATTCATTGCTTAAATATTTTTACTAGTCCCGGCAGTACCATGAGTAGTCTTTCGAATATAAAGATGGGCGTGAAACTGGCTACAGCGCTGGTTTTAGCCGGTTTGGCGATTTGTCCGGTAATGCCTAAGGACGCTGAGGGCGCCAACGCCGCCGGAGACACAAACGTTACGTCTACAAAGGTAGGCAAGAAGCCGAAAAAGCCTGCTTCCTCAGAGCGAATTTCCGACAATGGTAACTCCACAAGCGTGCAATTGCGGCTCTCCGGCTCGCTTTGCGTGGGTTGTTTGGTCGAATTAGAGCGCAAATTGAAGCTTATGCCGGGTATTTCGCGGGTAAAAGTGGACATCCCCGGCACAAGCAGCTTCGACAGCTACAGCGGACCGGGCGCCTCGGGCATTATCACGACGACAATGTCCTACGACCCCGGCAAAATATCGATGGAGCAGGTGGAAGATTTTATTCGGACACAGGGATATACGGTCAGGCGTGTCATCGAGCGGTAAATTCGATAAATTCAGGGTTTTCCCTGAATTTGGGTGGCGCCTAGCCGCCTTGAAGGTGTCAAAAGGTTAGACTAGTCTTGGGAATGGGTCTGCACTGGAGAACTTGAACATGCTCCCTCTGGCTGAGGTCAGAAATCTATTAAATGGAGGTTCGAGTCAGGAAAAGCTTGTTGCCCAGCGCCTCTTTTGGGGAATGCTGGCCGGTTGTATTGTGGCCATTGTTTTGGCTGAATCATCCTGGCTGAAAATGATGGAGTTGTCTTCTCTCGAATGGCGCTACAAAGTGGCTTCCCGCGTGGGAGCAGCAGGCACGTCTTTTTGCCGTGATATTGCCGTTGTCGCTTTTGACGACACTTCGCAATTTGACCTCGGCATTGCACGATTTTCCGATGTGAAAGCGCAGGATATTTTGGCGCGTGTGGTGGACTCAGCGGAGAAAGGGCAACCGGCTTTGGTGGCACTTGATCTGGATTTGCGCGGAGCAAGTTCGCCTGCGCTAGTGTCTTCCTTTAAACAATACGGCAATATTGTGGTGGCACTATTCGGCAGTCTTGACGGCGGGCAGGCATTGCCATCAGGTGAACTTTTAGGACATTCGGCAGCATATGGTTATAGTGAACTTGTTAAAGAAGACAACGGCATGGTCTGCCGTTTGCCTATCAATTACCAGGCTAAAACTCAGAAAATAGGCAACAAAGAATTCATGCCGGTGAAGTCTCTTACAGAAGCAGTGATTGATATGTTTCGCCGCTTTCAGGGTGTAGGCCCGGCGAGTGAATTTTTGCCTTTGCAATCTGACCAGCCCTTGTATATCAACTTCAAGAGTCCGACGTATTCCGTAATTTCAATGCGGGATTTATTGCAGCCGGGATATGACGCAAGCCAGTTGAAAAACAAAATTGTGCTTATTGGCTCAACGCTGACACCGCGTGTGGGTGATCCGCAGAATTTCCGGACGCCTATTAAAGACAATGTGCCTGCGGTGATGATTCAGGGTGATGCGCTTGCCTGTCTTTTGAATAATCAAGTTGTTTGTAGTTTGCCGCGCTGGCTCAATCATTTGCTTCTAGTATTAATGGGTGTGGGGTTTGGTGTGCTCTTTTCGCTTGCGTCCACCGGTAAGCGCTTGTTTTATTATCTGGTTGCTTCCGTTGCTGTTGTTTTGTTGGCGCAAGTGGCGTTTCAGTTGTTCAATATATCTTTGTTGATGGCCGCACCTCTTGCCGTGTTGACAGCTGTGTTTATCATCTCGACGTTTATTTACCTGGATACTGATTTGCGCATGCGTAACTTCGAGTTGGCGGTTGCGCGTAAGTCGATGCAGGTGCGTGCTGAAGAGGAAAGACGGCGCATTGCCGAAGACTTGCACGATGAAACATTGCCGACGCTTTCGACTGTTGCGCGCATGGCGGACAAGTTGTCGAAGGAGATTCCGGAGAATACTGTTCCTTATATGATGCGAGAAAAGCTGGATGCCGCGGTATCGGAAATGCGTCGTGTGATTAATGACTTGCATCCGTCTGTGATTGAGACGATGGGGTTTGTGCCTGCGTTGGAAAATCTATTGACGATGCTGGAGCGTGATACGGGAATTGAATGCACGTTTAATGACAAAGTCTCTCAGAGTGAATTTGGGCTTTCGGATTTTGCCAAATTGCAGCTTTATAGAATTGTTCAAGAGGCAGTCAACAACATTGAGAAGCATTCTAATGCTACGAAAGCGGAAGTCTCCATTGAGAAAAACGATCAGCAATTGTCTATCTCGGTAATCGACAATGGGCGTGGATTTGATCCGGGTACGAAAAGGAAACAATCTTATGGTTTAGTGAACATCAGGCAGCGGGCGCAGTTAATCGGTGCGCACGTTGACTGGGCAACGCCAAGTAAATTTTCCAGCGGAACTGAGCTGAATATCCAACTGCCGCTGGCTAGCCCTGTAATATGAAAATAGGAGAGGACAATGAGCGTATTAATCGTCGATGATGAAGAAAGAGACCGCCTTTGGCTGAAGGGGCTTTTGACTTCGCGTCTGGAAGGTCCGCTGACTATTTATGAAGCCCACGATGGGCAGGAGGCGGTTGACGCGGCGATGAAGTATAAGCCGCAACTTGTCTTTCTCGATATTAAGATGCCGAAGTTGTCCGGGATTAAGGCTGCAGAACAAATCTTAAGCAAACTGCCGGAAACTGGAGTCGTTATTCTTTCCAATTTCTCTGATGAAGTTTATGTGCGCCAACTTTGGAAGGTTGTGCCGCCAAATGGCGTGTTCGGGTATGTGTTGAAGAACGCTTCAGATGATCAAGTTGCCGAAGCGGCTAAGGCAGTGCTTTCTGGTGACTGCTGGATTCATCCAGGTATCGCGCGTGTTATTCAGCGCACGCAAAATAGAGCGACGAATTTAACGGCGGCTGAATATGAGGCGCTTGTTTGTATTGCTTTGGGTCTGACTGACCATGAAATTGCAACGCGCTTATATCTCACGGAAAAGGCGGTGCAGTCGCGCTTGAAGGCGCTTTATGCCAAACTGGGAATACCAGGGCGTGGTGAATCACCGGATGTGGATTTCAATCAAAGATGTCGCGCGGTTTACTTATCTAACCGACGTGGCTTGATTAATCAGAGTGAATTAGAAGAGTGGGAATCAAGGTTGTTGGCTTCGCGTACAACTGCAGGCTCGTAAGGAAATAGTGATGGATAAGTTGATCAATAGAGTTAGTTTGTCATTCAGAGCCTGCGAAGCAGGCGAAGAATCTTCCAGCGGAGAGTCTATAGCTTTCTTCGTTGGAAGATTCTTCGCTTTGCTCAGAATGACAAGGGGGCGATTGGTTCTGGCATTGATTGTGCTCATGAGCAGTGGTGGTGTTTCAGACGCATTTGCAGCGGATAATCGTGGAAGATTGAGCGGGCAGATTGAATACAATCGTGTGTCGCCGCCGGCTGCCGGAGTGAAGTTGATAACGCAGATTTTGGATCGTGTGCGCAGTACGCCGGCTTTTGCCATGATCAACAAGGATAAGATGTTGAAGAAAGCTGAGCCGACTAATTACGCGCAGTTGGGAATTAGCAATTATCAATTGGCCATTAAGCCGAAGGAGATGCCGCGCAATTCTTCGGTGGCTGCTCTTGTTCCGCCGCCGCCTCCAACATCCAGTCACGGCGCAAGGTTTTCATTCGCGCCGAACTACTATCCTGCAGCTACGCTTACCACCGCTAGTCTCGGTGGTGGTGGCGGCTCAGCACAGATGTATAGAGCTCGCCAGCAAATGACGATTGTTAATGAGTCGGCGCCGGTTGTTATGGCGGATGCTAATCAGGAAATGAAGGCGGAGCAAGTACAGGATTTAAGGGCTAAGCGTAAGGAAACAATTGCTTTGCTTCCGCCGAATGTGGCTACAGGAATTCCAATGATCAAGCTTGGTATCACGCAAGCAGAAGCGGGGCAGTCGTTGAAGACCTGGGGCAGTATGCGCGAAGAAGTATTAGGCAACTGGACTGTTTGGACATTCCAAAGACCGAATTCTGAGGCGCCTGTTTTGCAGGTGTTTATGCGCCATGGATTTGTTGAGGCATTGCGAATTTTTGATCCGCAATTGGCTGGCCATGATCTTGGTGTTGGATTGGGTGATGAGGTTCGCGTATTGAAAGAGCAGTTTGGTGAACCTTCGTTTATTTTGTCGGAGCCTGCTCCAGGCGCCGGACAGAATTATGTTTATCCCTTGAGTCAGGTCGCCTTTCTGCTTTCCAGACCGGAGCCGAAGTCCGAACCCGAGGTTGTCAGTCTGTTGATATTCAATGTTAAGTAGAATGTCATTCTGACCCCTTCTTTCGTGATTGTTCGTTGTACGGGCGCATTGCATGCGCCCTTGGTCTCACGTCTTTAACACGTGAGATTCTTCGGCTAGCGCCTCAGAATGACGTTAGATGGTACCTTAAGTAAATATCTAATTAGTCATTAGGATATGACAATAGGTTAGGATCTGCGTTGTAACTATTTTGCGCAGGTGTGTCGGCATGAGTGTTGACGGGCTTTCGACCTATAAGCCGTTGTATTTGAAATATCGTCCGCAGGCTTTGGACCAATTAGTTGGTCAGGCAAGCGCAACGCGTACTTTGACCAACGCGATTGAGAACAATCGCTTGAGTCATGCTTATTTGTTTACCGGACCGCGTGGTACGGGGAAAACATCGAGCGCGAGAATTTTGGCCAAGTCCTTAAACTGCGAGAAGGGACCAACTGCCACACCGTGTCACACTTGCACGCAGTGTATCGAAATAAAAGAAGGCGTCAGCCCGGCAGTGTTTGAATTGGATGCTGCGTCGAACAATAGCGTGGATGATGCGCGTACGCTTATAGAACGCGCGCCGCTGGTTGCCGTCGGTGGACGCTTCAAGTTGTATATCATCGACGAGTGCCACATGCTCACCAAAGAAGCGTTCAACGCGCTTCTGAAAACATTGGAAGAGCCGCCAAGTAATGTTGTGTTTGTGCTGGCGACAACTGAAGAACACAAAGTCCCGCAGACAATTGTTAGTCGTTGCCAAAAATTGATGTTCAGGCTCGTAAGTCAAGTCGAGCTTGCTGCTTACTTGCGACAAATTGCGGAGAAGGAAAATATTTCCATTGAGGACGAGGCACTTGAGTTAATCGCTCGTCGTTCAGGTGGTGGATTGCGTGACGCGCTTGGTTTGTTGGATCAAGCAAGTCTTTTGTCTTCGCCGGAAAAGCCTGTTAGTGTCAATGATTTGCTCAGCTTGATGGGCGCGATGCATGAAGATGCGCTCGTTTCTATGAGTCAGCACATCATGGACAGAGACGGACAAAAGGTCTTGTCTGAACTCAATGCGTTGTTGATAGAAGGGCGTGAACCGGCTGTTTTGTGTCAGGAAATGGCTTTGCATTTCTTGAATTTGACCAAGGCGTCTTACGTTGTTGAATCTGGTTCTGTTGAACCGGCGAAACTTGGCGAAGTCGTTATTGGATCGCCGAAGTATTTGGCGGCAATTGCCGAGTTGGCACCGAAGTTTGATCGCATTGAACTTGCGCAAATGATTGAACAACTCGACCGACTCGAGATGACTATTCGCCGCAGCACGCAACCGGCTTTGCATTTGGAAATGGGTCTACTTGCGCTGTGTCATCGTCACGAATTCTTGATGGTGCGTGAGCTTGCTTCGCGTGTAGCGAAGTTGGAGTCCGCCTTGCAAGGATTTGAAGGTGGAGTGCCGATGCTTGCGGCAGCGCCGGTTCATTCCGCGCCAGCTCCGGTGAAACCTGCTGTGCCAGTTGCGGAACCTGTGAAAGCTGAACCAGCGAAAGAAGTTGAGAAGCCATCTGTTTCGGCTGCCGCCGAGCCCGCACCGATGCAGGCAACAGGCAACGACGCCATAATGGAGTTGGAAGTATTCTGGGAACAGCTCATGGAATATTTGAGCACGCACAGTATGCCAACTCACAGTGTGCTTTCTGTTCATGCAGCGCCATTGCAGTTGAGTGATTCGGAATTAGTCGTCGGCATAAGCGCAGGCTTGCAGAAGACTGTCGAAGCGAAAATCCCGCATATCAAAAATGCGTGCGAAGCATTGCGTGGCAAACCGATGTCAGTGCGCGTGAAGCCGATGGCAAAAGACGCGCCGCGTCCAGCTGCACCGAAGACTTCACCGAGAGAAGCTGTAACCGCGCCATCGCCCGCGCGTCAAGAAATGTCATCCGACGACGACGAATCTGGCGCTGCCGGCTCGACCAGCGCTGCATTGCGTCCGAAGATGCCGGTAAGTAAAAACGAAGCCCAACCTTCACCTGCACCGCCGGCACCGAGTGCACCGCGTAATGCAGTACCTGAGTCGGATGAAGACGATAAGTACGGGACTTTGTATCAGGAAGCGTATAAACTTTTCGATGGACCAGGTTCAAGAAGAATCGGTTAGAGTTGGATCGACGCCTCCTCCAAAATGTAGGGGCGCATTGCATGCGCCCGTTTTTGTATGTTCGTTGTTTTTGTCATCCTGAGCAAAGCGAAGGATCTGCCGTGAGTCCACATGGTTGGTTCCTTGTAATGCGAAACGTTGAATCGTTGCGGCAGATTCTTCGGCTGGCGCCTCGGAATGACAAAGTACTTGGAGATCGAAAATGCGATGCCAAACCGGGCGCATGCAATGCGCCCCTACAATGGGCGCGGCACCAAGCTTCTAAATAGCCTGCCCCGGATTCGTCTTCGGTTGCTTCGGCGTCGTTGCCCTTGGTGCACCCTGGTAGCCGCCTTTGCTGTGCGTTACCGTTTCAATTGCTGCGGCTGTTTGAATTAGCTTCTCCAGCGCAGAACGTTCTTGTGACCAGAAAGGCTTCTTAATCGGCTTCAAGTAGTCCGCTGAAACAATCAACGACAAAATATTGAAGTCCGTCACCGTAACACTCAACCTGTCTT
Organism: Candidatus Obscuribacterales bacterium; assembly: GCA_021732245.1. Lineage (GTDB taxonomy): Bacteria > Cyanobacteriota > Vampirovibrionia > Obscuribacterales > Obscuribacteraceae > SBAT01. The sequence continues at coordinate 8,419 of JAKFVJ010000476.1, forward strand.
CGAGCGGCTTCGTCGTTGGATTCCGCCGTGCCACGCCATCTTTTGGATTCGTGTCATCCTTGGTCGGCATGTGATCACTTACCATCACTTCTTCGCCTGGAGGCACAGGCAACTTGTTTTTACCGGCGAGCACCATCACATCACCGGGGCCGGTCAGGGCACGGGCCCGGAGATTGCCGTCGGATGTGTCTACTGCGAGTAAGGACCCTTTGTCGGCTTGCACTTCACCCAATGGTGTATCGACTAATACTTGGCTCGGACAATAGAGGAATAGCTCGCCGGATCGTAAGTGGATGACACCGGAGTCTAGAGGCAGCATAGTGAATTCGGAGCCTCCGGCAGCTAAAACGTGCCATGGATCACTTGACGGAATATCGACGTTGGCAGGTACTGTAGTAGTTGCATTCAACTTATCCAAAAATGCTTTTTTGTCGCCCATCAATTTCTCATGTTGGTTGATGTCGGCAATGTGCCAAGCTAGCAACTTACGCGCATCAAATGTACGTTTCATCAACTCTGTACACTTAGATTCAGATTCAACAGAAGCATTTTCCCTCGGTACAGAATCACTGGACTGATATTGCTCAGGCGGCAGCACGGTATCCGAAATATATAACTCTTCCCCGTTTTTCAAAATTTCCGGCGATCTTCGTTCTTTGATTTTTAAATGAACAGGTCCTGTTCCAGATAGCACAGCTATCCGCAAAGGTTTGTGTGGATGCGCTTCCAGAATGACAGTTGTCTCAGCAGGCAGGCGAATATTGGCAAGTCGAGTACCAATAGTGAGACTATTTTTGCCGGAGTTGAAGAATAATCGTCCCGTGTGAAAGACAAATCTGTTGTTGTCAATGCTCAACA
>JAKFVJ010000384.1 GCA_021732245.1 Candidatus Obscuribacterales bacterium
CGTCAAACACCGCCACCTTTCATTACATCAACACTGCAGCGTGAAGCCGCAACTCAACTTGGTTATCCGGTAAAGAAAACCATGCAGGTTGCACAATCACTTTATGAAGGTGTTGAGCTTGGCTCGCAAGGACCAGTGGGTCTTATCACCTACATGCGTACTGACTCGACTCGTATTGCCTCTGAAGCACAAGATGAGGCACGCGCCTACATCAAGGCAACTTACGGCAAACAATACATTCCGGATAAACCGAAACAATATACCCGCAAAGCAAACAACAATGTGCAGGATGCCCACGAAGCAATTCGTCCAACTGCAGCTGCTCATACACCGGAGTCTCTCAAGGGACATTTAAACAACGATCAGTTCAAGCTGTATAAACTAATTTGGGAACGCTTTTTAGCCAGCCAAATGACTCCGGCAGAATTGGTTACAACATCTGTTGAGATAGAAGCTGGCGATGCTGTTTTCCGCGCTTCGGACACCAAAGTTAAGTTCGCCGGTTTCACACTTGTCTATAACCGAATGGCTAACGACGATGACGAGGAAGAAGAAAAGACAAGCTTGCCTGAATTGAAAAAAGGCGAAGCGGTCAATTTGAAGAAGATTGATCCTAAGCAACACTTCACTCAACCGCCTCCGCGCTATTCAGAAGCTAGCTTGGTTAAGACGCTTGAAGAACTCGGCATCGGCCGACCATCAACATACGCGGCAACTGTTGCCACAATTGTTGATCGTAAGTATGTTGAGCGTTTGCAAAAGCAATTGTCTCCGACCAAACTAGGTCAGGCTGTCAATTTGCTACTTGTTGAGCACTTCGGCGATATCGTTGATGTTCGCTTCACTGCCGACATGGAAGCCAAACTCGACCAAATCGAAGAAGATAAAGTCGAATGGCATGGCCTGTTGAAAGAGTTCTACACGCCTTTTGGTGCAACACTGAAAAAAGCTCAAGAGAACATGGACAAAGTCCTTATTCTCTCTGACCACAAGTGTCCAACATGCGGTCAAGCTATGGCTGTGCGTTCATCACGCTTCGGTCAATTCTTGGGTTGCATAGGCTATCCGGAATGCAAAACCAAAATCGCCCTGACTAAAGATGGTCAGCCGGTTCCCGAAGATCGTCCTTCTGAAGAGAAGTGCACGACTTGTAAAGGACCGATGCTTATTCGCTATGGCAGATATGGTGATTACCTTGCTTGCGCAGCAGAAGACTGCAAAGAACAACGTCCGATTCTCAAATACACAGGTGTTGCCTGCCCTCGTGAAGGTTGCGGCGGCCAGATAATTGAGAAGAAGTCGTGGCGCGGCAAGATGTTCTATGGATGCAGCCATTATTCAGCCAAGAAATGCGAAACAGCATTTTGGTACCCGCCTGTTATTTCCGGCGGACCAAAGGGCGACAACAAGTGTCCTAAGTGTGCTCATCTGCTCATCTACAAGACACTCAAGCGCGGCGACCAGATAGCCTGCTCCGTCAAAGAATGCGGCTTTGCCGAACAAGCCACCGGCCTGGAAAAGCACGCTTAGCCTAGTTGTACGAGTCTGCTAGGCTGCTTGTCCTTGTAGGGGCGCATTGCATGCGCCCTTGTGTCCGCTTGCATAAATGCGTAAAAACCCCATTGCTGGGTCGAATTCCCATTATTAGAATCAGGTTCTTAAAAGAACTCGGGCTAATTCATGCCGCCAGAAATCGAAAAACATAAGGTCAAAGGCGCTCCGCTTCCAGGCGTAGCGGAATTGTCGCTTCTGGATGTGGCAATACCTACCGTGTCGCGTGGGCAGCCGGCAGTCGAAAACCAGATTGAACTTTGGGACAAAGACAGCCAGACGGCAAAGAATTTTGAGCTAGCCAAAGGCACTGTTGCCCGTCTGGAAACAGTGCCTTTGACGAGCGAACAACAAGTTCAATTCGGATTGAAAACGCAGGAAGAAGCTAAGAAATCCGGAGACGAAAAGAACGCTCAGTTGGCGACCGGATTTTTCATTACTCCTGATGGCTGGATGGTCACCAATAGTCATGTCGCAATGTTTGGCAGCTTGACCGCTCATCTTGCCGATGGCCGCGACCGACCAACACAAACCTATTATCTCGATGCTGCTAAAGACATAGCCATAGTCAAAGTCTTGCCGAAATCGATTGAAGAGACTTTTCCTTTCTTGAAAATACGCTTTTCCAAACGGCTAAAGCGTGGAGAAGAACTGACGACTGTAGGTCATACAAATGGCTGGACAAAGCCACATTGTTCGCAGGGATTTTACCAACACACATTGAGGCGAGATGTAATCGCTCCAAATATCGAGGCGACTTATTTACTTTCCCAGACCGATTCGAAGATGAAAGTCTATGAGAATCGTACTCATATAGAAGGGGGCAATTCCGGCTCGCCGGCAATTGATAGCAAAGGACACGCAGTGGGTGTAATTTTTGGCAAGAAAACTGATGAAATAAGCAAGGTGCCATATGTCGGACTGGTGTTACGGGGAACGGAGCTGAAAGAGGCTATTGAACACATTCCGGCACTCCAAGGGCGTTTTGAAAGAAGCGGCGAATTGCGCCGGAACCGCTATTACTTCTAGCCTGATGGTAGCTTGTAGGGCGCATGCCCGCCTGCGGATTCTACGTAAGCCTCACTGGCGCTGCGTATAAGCCCCATTGAGGGCTGATATTAAATTGGTTATTCTCTCGCCATGATAGTTGAAATGCTCATGGTTGCTGCTTTATTTGGCTCTGGTCCTCAGACCGGGTCTTCAATTGGCGATGAGTGCGAGATAGCCTCACCGGTCGCTAAGCCGGCTAAGCATTTCGATGTTTTGTCGGAAAGTAAGAAAGACAGATTTATCCCAACCTTAAGCGAAGGCAGACCAGCCCTAGACGACAACCTCACTGTTTACAAAGGACAGTCTCAGGCTGCCGCAAACTATTGCCACGCAGTTAATACCAGCGTACTTCTCATCAAAGAAGGTCCAGATATGGCAGCTGCTGCTTCAGGGCAAGTATCTTGCTGGGGAAGAAATATTTGGGAGAGCGCCGGACCATCTGCCGCAACTGGATTTTTTGTAGACAAGAATGGACTAATTGCCACCAATAGTCATTTCGTTAGAGACAAAAAGAAAATCTTTGCTCGCGTTGCCGACGGTACACTTTATCCAACCGAAACAATGTACACCGATGCGCAAAATGACATAGCAATATTGCGAGTACAAAAGAAAATCGATAGCGAAAAGTTCTCAGCGCTGAAATTAGGCTCCTCAGAAAATTTGCAACCGGGTGATGAATTGAATATTGTCGGTCATCCGTTGGCTAGAATTGACTTGTTTATTTCGCCTGGAAAAATGGCAGCGCTTGATGGAGAAACATCAAGACAAATTGCATCCATAAGACCTGACGTTGTTCAAAACAAATTTTTGAAACTCACCAATCACATTGAATTAGGAAATTCCGGTTCGCCTGTTCTCGACAAAAATTCCAAAGTTGTAGGAATTTGTTTTGCTCGCTACTGTCGCTCGAAAGGCGCCGTTCCAATTTTGACGCTTGCCACCAGGGTAGAGTTAATTCAAAACGCGTTAGACGAAGCCAGAAAAGCCAGATGACAAGCAGAGGTTGATGGTTACAACTTTGTTGCAAAAGATTCTCAATAACGTCATTGGCTGTATTATCTACACATCGAAAAAGGCAGAACTTATCAAGTGGTATCAGGCGCGTAGCCTGGCTTATTCTGCCTTCACTTGGATTCTTTGATCTAGAACAGGAAACTATTAATGAAACCCCCAACAGCCAGAAGGCTTCAGCCGGTGCGTCGTAAGCACGCTGAAACGCATCGAGGACTGTTCCTTGTTGACAACAAGCTGGAAAGTCCACTGTCTTCCGCGGTAGCGGCCGCCTCAATTGGTGTTATCGGTTCAGGAAATACCGGTCTTGCTTTGGCTTGCTATTTGTCCAACCAGCAGCATTCGGTCTCTATTCTAACCAGAGACAAACAGAAGGTCGAATCACTTAGTAAGTTCAAACACATTGGTGCTGAAGGTCGCTTGGAAGGCTCTTTCCCAATCCAAGGAATCACAGCTGACCCGCAAGCGTTTTGTGCGACATCCGAAATCATTTTTGTGGCAACTGTTGCCACTGCCTACAGGCAAGTCGTTACCAAGCTCATTCCTCATTTGCGACCTGGGCATCAGATCGTTCTTTTCTCAAGTAAATTCGGCGGCAGCCTTGAAGTCTCGAAGATGATTGAAGATGCCGGCGTAAAAGGTGTTTCTGTTTTAGAAACAGACGCGCTGTTTGCTTGTCGCGCACAAGCCGATGATTACGTGGCTATCAAAGGCATCAAGCAGTGGACACTTTTCTCCGCACCGAAAAAATCAGAAACCACCCGCTCAGAAAACCTCATCAAACAGTTCTTCCCTGACCTTGAAGCGGCGCAGAATGTGATTCAGAGGGGTATAACCGATTTCGGTGCTGTCGCGCATCCAGTGACCATGCTGGTCAATATGAATCCCATTGATCGCAAAGAGCCATTTCTCTTCTACGTTGATGGATTTACTGAAAAGACAGTTTTGTTGCTGGAACAGATGGAAAGAGATTTCCGCTCGGTTGCAGAAGCATATGACACAACTCTCATCCCGATGCACGAACTTCTCAAGCGTTATTACGGTTGCGAAGACTGTTGCTTGTACAACGCAATACGCACCGTGCCTGCCTATCAATCAATTACGGCGCCAAGCACGCTTGACCACCGCTATATCAGCGAAGATGTTGCTTGTACGTTAGTACCGCTTCAGCAACTGGCGCAGAAAGCCGGAGTGAAGACTCCTATGATAGACTCAGTGGTTAACATCGCAACCATACTTTCAGGTGATGATTTGAGCCAGTCGGGCCGCACTCTTGAAAAACTTGGTTGGGCTGGTAAATCGCACAAGGAAATCATCAGGCTCATCAATGAGTAATCAGGGTTTTATCGTTACTGCCTGGGTGTCACTTGTACTTTTGGCAGCATCGATTGAACCAATTATCGTAAAACTCGGCTACAGTGCATCTTGCACTCCTTTTCAGTTGCTCGCCATCAAGAACATTGTGGCGGCAATTGTTGTTTTGCCTGTTACTCGCGTTTGGCGCTGGGTGGGGCTGAAGGGCATAAGCAAAATTGCCGGAGTCTCGACTCTGCTTTTGTTGAATAATTTGTTTGTGCTTCTAGGACTGCAATCATTGCCTGCTGTGATGGTAGTCACATTGTTGGCATCGACACCGGCATTGGTGGCATTCATCAATCAGTGGCTCGGTCGTGACAAACTCGATTTCAAATTCTGGATTGGATTTGTTTTGTGTTTAACAGGTGTTGCCTTTACAGTTGAAGTTAATTCAATTGGTTTTGCCACAGCAGGTCTTGGTTATATCGCTCTGGCAATTCTTTGCTCGGCGCTTTATCGCGTCCGCATGGAAGATGTGACGGCCAAGTTTAGTCCATTGGTTGTATCCAACTACATTTTCTTGATTAATGCTTGCGTTACGGCTGTTTTCCTTTTGCCGTTGATAGGCAATTTGCCGCAGACGGCATGGCCTATCGGCATGTGGATGGGTTTGGCCGGCGCAATTGCTAACGTGGCATTTTTGATGGCGCTCTTTCTTGTCGGCTCTACGCGAATTTCAATCATTACGATGTTGCAGCCACCTGTTGTTATTGTTGCGGCATCGATGATTTTGAAAGAGCCATTGACGATTATGCAAATTGCCGGCATTGCTATGGTTATGCTGGGCATTTATATGGCTCATGTAAGACGTGTAAAAAACGCACCAGTGCAAGAAAGGCGCATAGAATGCGCCTCACAAGAGTTGGAATTGGCCGGTCGTAATTAGACTTAGGCTTTTGGTACTTCGATTTCCACGCGCTGCGGAATGGTGTACGGGAAGATCAAGTCAATTACCTTTACGCGCTCCGGTACATTGAGCCAAACATAGCCGTCGCCGTTTTGACCAGGCTTCCATTCGTCTGTCCAGAATGCGGCAGATGATGTTTCTTCATCGCCATTTTGTTGCCAGACTTTGAAAGCTTGAGCTAGTGATGGATCCTTGGCCTTAATATCACGCGGCCAGAATTTGTCCTTTTCGTAAGGCGGGCTTCCTGCCGGATTTGGACCTTCTTTGCGCAACCTGTATTGCACAACAACTACCTGATTTGTGCCATATCCGGGCACGTGAGCGCGTACACATTTAAGAACTTGTACGCTCATATTTGTATCAAAGCCCATCTGCACTTTGGGAAATTCTTTTGCCTTAGCCGCTGCTTTTGCTGGAGCACAATCGCCAGGTAAAGCAACAAGAGATGAGAATGCCAGTGCTGATAATAGGATTCCGCAAACCTTTGAACGCATGTAAAAGCCCCCTATAAATGAACCCTGCAACTACCAAGGTAATGCCCTTGTAGCGGCGAATTACCAGCGAGAGTAAAGATATATAGCAGTAAAGTTATGTGATTAATTAACCGCTTAACAGATTAACCGCCACTGTTTTCTTTTGCTAACTGCTTCTTAAAAGATAAATCCAAAAGCTTGTCGTAGATTGATCCTTTTGAAATGCGTTCACCGACTATGAATGCAACGATGCAAGAAATCATCAGTGGCGAGACGAGATTCAAATCGTTGCTCATCTCAAAGACAATCACAATTGCCGTAATGGGCACGCGCACAACGGCAGAGAAAAATGCCCCCATGCCCGCAAGTGCGTAAGTTGTAGCGGCTCCGTAACCCAAGGTTGATTGTTCAACAAGTCCGACCAAATAACCGAGTGCTGCGCCCAGCACAAGGCTTGGTGCGAATAACCCGCCTGGTGCACCTGAGCCATAGGCAAGTATTGTCAAAATAAACTGCGCGGCAAATGCAACTGCGGCTATTTGCCAGTCGGCTTGTCCGGAGATAAGCATCTCTTTTAAACCGGCGTTATCACGGAAAAATGGCGGCAAGTAATAGATGATGAGGCCCGTCATCAATCCCGCCAATCCGACGCGATACGTTAGGCGAAGAGGCAAACGATTGTTGAACGCGAGACATTGAAGGACGGCAGTGTTAAACAAACTGCCCAAAATACCCGCAAGAATTCCAAGTAATACGTAATAAGGAATTTCCCATCCGGTAAAGGATGTTCTCAATGTTTCTTCTAGAAGATTTAAGTTGAGAGTCTGTGCATTTGCCGAGCGCGAAACAATGGCGCCAATAAAACAAGCAATGGTTGCTGTTCCCAAAGTTACTGACGATATGTCCTTGAGTAATTCCTCAATGATGAATAGAACTCCAGCCAGAGGCGCGCCGAATGCGGCGGCAAGTCCTGCTCCGGCGCCTGCGGCAATTAAGTGCTTCTTGTGTTCGGGCGCGCCCGGCAATACTTTATTTAACTCAACAGCAAGTGATGCGCCGACTTGCACTGTTGGACCTTCTCGTCCTAGTGCTAAACCAGAACCAATGGCTACTATGCCACTGACTAATTTGGTGGCAGCGACTCGAAAGCCCAAAGGTACATTTATTCCTTTAACCAAAGCTTTGACTTGCGGAATACCACTGCCGGAAGCCTCCGGTGCAAAATGCTCGACAATAAATCCGGCAATCAGTCCGCCTATCAAACCAAATCCAGGAAGAATGAAATAAGCCGGCAAATCGTAGGAGTCGTTGACTCTAATTGTGCCAAGCCAATCAATACCCCATTTCACAACACCGGCGGCAAGTCCGGCAGCCAAGCCAATTATGCAGGCTTGAAAAATTGCTAAATGTTCCTTCTCTTTGAGAAGCGACATCGCTGTTTTGCCAATGCTTTGTGGCGTTAACTTCACGGACCCTCTTGCGTTTCTTTGTTGGAAAATTTCCAGTAGGCAAAATTGCCGATGAGAATAATAATGCCCGCGGCAATAAATGATAGGACGCGATAGATAAACTCAGCCTTGGCCATATCAAAGAAGAGGAGCTTGAATAGGAGTGCGCCGAAAACAGCCAAGCCAAATACGCGATATATCTTGTCGGTAAACCGGAATCCTAAGGCTAAAAGTGCCAGTCCCTCCAGTCCCCAACATAGTGATACGAATTGCTTGTCTATGTGAATTGCCAGGAAGGTAGTGAATAAAGAAACGGCAGCGCCAGTGTAATAAGCGTGCAATTTCGATGCTTGTCGTACCGACTTGTAGACATAACTAGCCACAAAAAATGATGTGACTGTCAGAAGAGAAACCCACCAGCTATTGCGATCGCAAGTGCCAATCTCGGCAAAAAATGCCCAGAGGTATAAAAGCGCTGCGATGATGCGCAAGAATTTGCTGGTAAGCCAGGCACCGAGTAAAAGATAGGCTAATCCCTGATATGCCCAGGCAATCGCCAGCAAAGACTTTACGTTTGCATCAAGCGGCATTCCCCAGGCAATTGCTGATGCAATGGCAAAGTAGACGTAGTGGGTGTATTTGTGTTCTATCCGGCCTTGATAAGGATAGAACAACGGCATTTTGTAATAGCAGCCGGCTATTGTCAGGCAAAGCGCGATGAAATAACCAATGAATTGAGTCCAGGGGATATTCCACGGGCCAAGCACCAGGCTTGTCTGGTTATCTAAATCAACCGAAAGGAATCGCAATAAGATGGCGACTGACAAAATCATGGCAAACCAGCGGAAGCTGCGGAAATTGTTTTTTAAGCCGATAGCTACTACGATAGGAATTTCTGCAGCCCAAACAATACTTGCCCATTCGCCGCTTAGTTTCATTGTCAGAGCAGCAGTTATGAGCGCAAGGGCTGAGAGCATATGCACCCTGCTTGTCGTCAAAAGATTTCTGGATCTTGAAAGATACGCCCAGCCGGTGAGCATTAGTCCGGAGAAGAACAGGAACAAATAACGCAAGTCGGCATATTTTGTCTCCATGTTTTCCATAGACCAATTGGTAAAGGATGCATTGTTGATGAGGATGCCGCCGACTAAGTGCTTGCGACTGCTCGTTTTCTCTTCGGAAAGAGTGAGAGCAAGCGCATTGAAGACAAGCCAGTAAATTGCCAACACAACTGTGCGAGCAAAGAAGCCTTCTTGTTCGGACAGACTTACTTGGAAGCTGTCCGCAAGCCTAAATATGTAGATGCCGTAGGCGGCGGCAACACCCCAGAAATATAGGCGGCTCCAACCGGTTTTGGCGACGAGCCAAGACATTGCACCTAACAATAGAGTCAGGCTGAGCGCAGTGAAGGCATCGGCTGTGCTGTTGCCACAG
>JAKFVJ010000180.1 GCA_021732245.1 Candidatus Obscuribacterales bacterium
AGCTAATACTGGAGCTATATGGTTCCATTGAGTAAAAACAAATAAAGCAATTAGAGCCAGGTAAAAACTAGGTGTTGAATAAACTAAAAGCGTGGCTATGTATGAAGTGCGATAAGGTAACTGAAATTTCAGCACTGATAAATAGCTCATGAAGAGTCCAAAAGCGATGCCGCCAACAAAGGTGAAGATGAGTGCTGTGCCTGTTAGTGCAACTGTCGGACCAACACGTTCGCCAATGACTTGTAAAACCGGTTTGCCGTCTCGATAAGAGCGTCCAAGTTCGCCTTTGCCGACAAAGCCACCTAACCAGACTAAATATTGTTTGGGCCAAGGCTCATCCAGTCCAAATTCTTTTCTCAGGGAAGTTAGCTCTTCAGCCGGTATGTCTTTTTGGCTATTGCCTAAAAGGACATCGACGGGATCTCCTGGAATCTGTCTAACAATAGCAAAGCAAAATAGGGACAGAATGAGGAGTAGCGGTATGGCGCTCAGCAATCTTTTGATAATCATGAACGTCGTCGAATCCTCGCAGGACTGCCGGCATTAGCTTAGCGTCATTTAGGATACTTCATGGCTTCGTTGACAAACAAATGCTCTACCTAATAGGATTGCTCTTAGCCTACTTGTAAGGGGCCATGGCGGCATAGCCAAGTGGTAAGGCAGAGGTCTGCAAAACCTTTATCCCCCAGTTCAAATCTGGGTGCCGCCTAATTTTCCCCTTGTCAAGAGGTTCTAACGTCTCTGCCGGCACAAATTGCCTTCAGACGCGCTAGAATAGGCGAGCACGGCGAGAAGCGAAGCAAGCGTTGCGATGAGCAATGCGCGGCGTAGCGAACCTGGGTTGCTGGATAGCAAGCGAAGGTGAAGCGATAGCGAAACCGGAGCGTTACAAAAAGGGCAGTTGGCGCAGTTGGTAGCGCACCACTTTGACATAGTGGGGGTCGTGGGTTCGAATCCCGCACTGCCCAATTTTTTATTGGCCGAAAGTAATAACTGAGCCTTCTTTGGGCATTTGTCCCTGATGAGGTCCGACGTAGCTCGGTTTTTCCAGAGTGACCTTTTTTCTGCTCAGTTTTTCTTGATCAAATTTGTGCTCGTCGATTTTGCCTTCGACAGTGAAATTGTCGATTGCATAGGGAATGCTATTGGCGGCAAAAATTGTTGGTCTATCTGTAACGTGGAAATGTAAGTGCGGTTCAGATGAGTTACCGACGTTGCCTACGTGACCAATTACTTGGCCGCGTGTTACCTTATCGCCTTCTCTTACAGCGATTGTTCCAGGTTTGATGTGAGCGTAAAAGGCAAATGCGCCTTCTTCGGGCAAGGACATGATTATTGTGTTGCCGCCGGGGTAATGCTTGTTTTTAGAAGCTGTGCCCGGTATTTGATCAGGGAATTCATTGACGACACCTAATATGGTGCCATCGGCTACAGCGATGATTGGTTCGCCGTAAGCAGGATAGGAATTTACTTTTAACGGATTGCCGGTGAGTGCCTGACCTTTCTCATCAAGCTTGGTCCAATCGATAGCATAACGCTGCGAGCTGTAGAGATCATTGCTCACTGGAAATAGTGCACGTCTATGAGGAATTCCGTCATAGCAGTTATTAGCTATCCAGCCGCTGCCTTTCAATGGCGGACCTATACGAATTGGTTTCCTGGTATCAATTGATGTGGGAGCACCGACATCGGTTTTTTCTTCTTTCTCATTGAATGCTTTGTAAGTTATTTTGTGGCGGATATCAGACGGCAATGATGTTCCTGCCGGAAGCGAAATATTTATCCAGGCAATGCCCACTTCGCCTGGTTGCAATAGAGTGTCAGCTGATTCTGTTTTGCCGACCTCTGTGAGGTTGTCTGCTAGCTTTTGCTTGGACAGATTAAGTAAAACCTGTCCATTTTTATCGAGAGCTTGAATTTCAATTAGTTTTACAGGTTAACGGCCAAAATTTGTCAGTACTACTTCGTAGACAAGATTAGTCAGTCCGTCTATGCCGACAAATGGTCTTGGTGGTGTAACAGACTTCATGAGGATAGGCGTCCAGTCGGCCGCTTCTGTCGCCGGATTTACGGCTGCTTCTATTGGTGATTGAAGTGCCGCCAACAGGAAAGTTGTGGCAATGGCAATGACGGCGTTTCTATTATCTTGTTTACCGAACATGACTGACTCCTCTTTACCTGAGCAAATTGAAACACATTGACATGGGTTTCACGTCAATGTGTTTCGTGTGGACAACCTACCTAGTAGTGCGGTCTAGGAGTGTGTGGCGTTGATGAGTTGTCCGCAGCCGTTGTAATAACGGCATGATGCGTACATGAGAGCATAGATGGTGCCTGGTGCTGCCCATGGCGGATCAACCCGGAAATAGCTCCAGGTCCAACAAGGAGGAGGCGGTGGTGGTGACCATGGTGGTGGAGTATAGGGTGGTTGAGCTGGCGGCGCCGGCGAAGGTGGTGGTGGTGGGATGACTTCCACTGGGCAGGTAAAGGAAACCTCAGCTGCCAGTGCCTGGCTACTTTGAGCTGAGCCGGACCAGTTCTCGTCGTATTTGGCGGCCATTGCTGGTGGTATTAGCGAAAAACGCTCTGGAGCATGAGCGGGCAGTTCATAGGCCGTGAAGTGCGTGGCCGCTGAATTGGGATTGGGTGCTCCTGTATCATTTGTTTGCTCATAAGCATTGGTGTATTGATCGCGGCATCTAGCTTGCCAAATAACCTGTACCTTTGGATCCGAGGTGGAAGGTACTTTGATTGCTTGTGTGCACTGATATTCTGCCTGCTTATTACCTGTTGGTACATTGGCAAATGGTGAAGTGGGACTTGGATGCAAAAATATTGTCGAGCCTTGGGCTGTATTAACATCTCCCAAGTGGAACATGAACTTAAGCATATTGTTGGCCGGAATCGCTCCTTGGGCCAGCGCTGGAGGCAGCCAACCAGGAGAGGCTGTTCTACTTCCAACAATAGGTTCCTCAGTACGCTTGTAGAAAACCAGTTGGCTTATAAGATTGCCGCCGGAGCCCTTGTTCAGTGGTGCGCACCAGTCGCGCAGTGGTGCCTTTGAGTCTTGACCGGTAGAAGCCTTGTTTGAAAGTATTTCGTCTTCTGTGGCAGCTCGCTGGGCAGGGAAAAAGTCCGTGTTCATGACGACATAATGACTGGAGCTGAGCTTTTTCACTCCACCACCGGTTAAGGTTTTTAGATTCTTATGAATAGAATCGGTCACTTGCATGCAGTACGCAGCATTGCGCCAGGCATTGTCCAGACCTGGATATTTTTCGCTCAACTTTTGTGCAAAGGCAATACCTTGTGGACCCTGCAATTTTGCTTTGTCTGCATCCGACATTTGTTCTGGACGCTCAACATTGATATTGGTGCCTAAATTTTGATTGCATAATTTGGCCAAAGCCTTAACTACAGCTTCGTTTGTTTCGAAGGCATAATTATTGCTTGTGGAAACAGCATCGTTGAAATCGGTTAGATCTTTTACCGGATTGCCGTCAGTTGTTAGCACATCACCATCAGGAGTATAAAGAGTGACAGGAGATCCGGCCGGCAGAACGGAGTCTGCCGGCATGTAGCCCCACATTCTTGCTTCTTGCCTGGAATAAGATGCGGGATCTTGATCCCAGCGAGTTAAGTCGCGTGGATCACCTGAACCGTCATTGAGGATCATCATTGCCGTCAAAATACCGGGCAGGTGAGTTTCTTGTGCGTAGACTGGCTCAGCAAAATCAAATCCTTTAGTGATGGGGAATGATTTTGGTTTGCCGCTGGAATTGACATAGGTTTTTAAGTCGAAGCTGAGCGCATCAACTACCGATTTGGCGTTTGGTCTCAGTCCCATGCTGCGCAACCAATCATAGACCATGAAAGACGTTGCTATGCTTGGATTATCGAATTCGCGCCCGGTAAGGCCTTTGAAATTTTGTTTTGCCAATTTACCTGATGCTGGAAAATTGCTGCCGTCAGCTTTAAACCAGACTCCTTTGGCGCCGCCATTCCAGGTGTTTGTTTCGTCTGTAGAATCAACACTTGGTTGGGCTACCGAGCCATCGGTAAATTGCACGGCATTCATTATTGATTTGACGCTATTAAATGTTAGCGGTGTGCTGTCACCTTGTGCTGCTGTAGGATTACCGGGAAAACCTTGTGGAAAGGTAACTGCCAATGTTCCAGTGGCCGCTGTCACTCGTTGTCCGCCGGCTGTGGCTGTTGCCTGTACCTGAATCGACTTATTTGTATTTGCGCTATTTGAAGAAGTGATGCCTTTTATGTATTCCTGGGCCGAAACTTGTACGCATGTTGGTAATTGAGCCACTGCGGTGGCAAGATTGCCGCCGGCAGGTCCACCGGATAATTTTGAAAAATAGGCTCTGTCAGCTAAAGACACTGATTCAGGTAGAGACACAAGACGAATACTGGCGCCATTCAGTCCTGGTATGGCAATGTTAGTATTTGGTCTGTAGTAGCGAACACCGTTGGAGATGTAAGAATTGGCACCAGTGATGTCACTATCGACGGCTGTGGAGCCAGGCTGACTTGGCGTTGGGATATTTGTTAGTCCAGTGCTGGAGTCCACGGTCATGGTACCGATATCTATACTAATAACTGTTTTGTTATCCGAACCGGACTTGTTTCCCAGTCTAACGGCGTTGCTGTCATAAGCAGTTTGGGCATTTGTTTTCATGTTGACGGACTGTCCGTCACGATCATAAGCGCCAGTTTGTCCTGAGCGGGAAGCTTCAATCTTTTGAGCTAATTGATTGATTGCTGCAACAAGGCGAGTAGAATCTTGATTTACCAAATAAAGCATATTTTTATTGCCCAGTTGATTGGCAATCAAAGCATCCAGACGTAAAGTTGCCACCACTGTGTTAACTCCCAGCACCGGATATTTATTTGAAGTTGGCGCCGGATTGTCAACGAGGGCAATTTTGCCTAATGGACCATCGACGGTGATGAGCGACATATCTTTGGCCGCTTGTAAGGCAGCAGCATCAATTGCTGTGGTCGCTTCTTTGTGCCCACCCAGATACTGGTTGTAAACCATCATCACCATGCCAATCATAAAGACGACAAATAGACATAAGGTCAGCATCATGACCAGAGTATTTCCTTTGGCTTTCTTTCTACGTTGAGCGTTCATGATCGTTTCCTCTTGCGTAAATAGACTTATGAGTGAGTGGCATTAATTAGTTGACCGCAGCCGTTGTAGTAACGGCAAGATGTGTAGAGCAGAGCCCAGATGGTGCCTGGTGTGGCAAAGGCCGGTTCGACTCTGAAATAGGATGTAGCCCAGCACGGTGGTGGCGGTGGTGGTGACCAGACCGGCGGATTTGGTTTTGGTTGTGGATTTGGTTTTGGATCAGGAGTTTCACCAGGTGGTGGATTTTCTACAACAGGACAGGTTACGGCAAATTCGGAAGCCAGAGCCTGGCATCCTTGTTGATTGTCCGGCGAGCACCACTCGTCGTTATAACCATTGGCGGCAAACGCTGCGGGCATCCAAGATTCTTTGTGGTGAACAATATTTTTTGCTCCAGGGAAGTCCGTGAAATATTTGGCTGCTGAATTTGGATCCGGTGGTCCTGTTGGATTTGATTGTCCTGGATAATGATTGCTGTGCTGATCGCGGGCACGCACTTGCCAGGTTACTTTTACGTTTGGATCGGAAGTAGACGGCACCTTAATGGCTTGCGTGCACTGATATTCAGTTTGTTTATTGCCTGTCGGCACATCGGCAAATGGTGAATTTGGACTGGGG
This sequence comes from Candidatus Obscuribacterales bacterium, assembly GCA_021732245.1. Classification (GTDB taxonomy): domain Bacteria; phylum Cyanobacteriota; class Vampirovibrionia; order Obscuribacterales; family Obscuribacteraceae; genus SBAT01. Next base: position 5,768 of record JAKFVJ010000180.1, read on the forward strand.
TGTAGAAATACAACTGAAGCTTGCGGGCTGCCTGGATCTCCTAAGTGGAACATGAATTTCAGCATATTGTTGGCTGGAATTGCTCCTTGCGCTAGAGCCGGCGGCAACCAGCCGTCATGTGGATATCTTTCACCAATAACGGGTGCTTCGGTGCGTTTGAAAAATACCAATTGGCTATGATAATTGCCGTCTGCTTGTTTTATCATTGGCGTACACCAGTCTCTAAATGGTGCTTTGCCGTCTTGTCCAGTTGGAGCCTTATTGGCAAGAATTTGCGATTCGGAGGCCGCTCTGTCTGCCGGGTAAAAATCGGTGCCCATAATTACATAATGTGAGTTGCTTAGCTTCTTGACGCCGCCGCCTGTAAGTGTTTTTAGGTTGTTTTTGATTCCTTCCGTCACTTGCATGCAGTAGGAAGCATTACGCCAGGCATAATCTAAGCCTGGATGATTTTTGCTTATGAATTGCTCGAGTTTTGCGCCATCGGGACCATTGAGTTTTTTCTTGTCCGATTCAGACATTGTTTCCGGGTGATTTACGTCAATACTTGTGTGCAAATGTTGGTTTGCCAGTCTAGCTAAAGCCTGAGTGACGGCAATATTTGTTTCGTAAGCGTAGTTATTGGTGACGAGTACGGCCGTCTGAAAATCAGTAATATCCTTAACAGGATTGCCATCAGTTGTTGTTACATCACCATTGGCGATAAGTGCTACAGAAGCTCCTGCCGGCAATACCGAATCAGCCGGCAAATATCCCCACATCCGCACTTCCTGTCGTGAGTAGGCAGCTGCGTCTTGGTCCCAACGTGTTAGATCACGCGGGTCACCCATGTCGTCATTGAGACGCAAAAGTGCTGTAAGTATGCCTTGATCGTTTGCCGCAGCATAAGCAGCTGGAAATAATTCGCTGCCGCGGCTAATTGGAAATGATTTTGGTTGAGCACTGCCGTTTGCATATGTTCTTAAATCGAAGCTTAAGGCATCGACTACGGATTTAGCATTTGGACGCAATTGCAAACTTCTCAGCCAGTCATAAACCATAAAGGACAGAGCTACGCTGGGATTATCAAATTCACGTCCGTTTATTCCCTTAAAAGGATGTTTGTTGAGAGAACCGGAAGCAGGAAAATGATTGCCGTTTGCTTCCAACCAGACACCTTTTGAGCCGCCGTTCCAGGTTGCGTCATCGGCTGCTGTGACTGTTGGTGTGGCCGTATCAGGGTTGGTAAATTGAGCGGCATTCATCATTGATTTGACGCTATTAAATGTAAGTGGTGTTGAATCACCCTTGGCCCCTGCCGGATTTGCCGGAAAACCTTGCGGGAAACTGACAGCAAGTGTGCCTGTTTGAGAGGACATGCGCTGACCGCCGACAATGGCTGTCGCAATTACCTGCAGGGTTTGTGACTCTCCTGCTTTGTTTTCAATTGGTCGTATCGTTTCACCGGCACTAGCTTGCACGCAAGTGGGCAACCCGGCAATTGCAGAAGCCAAATCATTTGCGGCGGCGTTGTTGCTGCCTTGAAATTGTGTGTTGTCTGCTAATGATACTTGTTCAGCTAAATTCAAAAAGCGGGCGTTTTGAGATGGTAATCCTGGAATTGCAATGTCGGTGTCGGCTTTATAAAAGCGAGTGTTATTACTGATGAAGGAATTTGCTCCTGTAATTCCGGGATCGTTGACTGAAGTGCCAGGTTGCGACGGCGTGGGGACATTTGTGTTGCTTGAGCCCTGACTAAGCGAACCAATGAGTAGGCTTATTTGCGTGTTGCCTCCGGCCGTTCGTTTGAGTCCGGTACGCAAAGCATTATTGTTGTAGACAGATTGTGCATCGGCAAGCATATTGATGCTTACGCCGTTTTTGTCAAAGGCGGAGTCTTCTCCACGCTTTGATGCCTCAATGCGCTGTTTCAATTCTTTTAGAACAGGAACTGCTCTTTTGGCATCTTCGTTGACCAGAAAGAGCATAGTTTTGTTTTCCAACTGTGTGGCTATTAGCGCATCCAGGCGCAGGGTTGCCACCAAAGTATTGACGCCTGTAACTGGATATTTATTGCCTTTAGAAGGAGACGGATCATCAACCAGGGCAATCTTGCCTAAAGGACTGTCAACAGTGATGCGCGACATATCCTTAGCTGCCTGCAGGGCTGCTGAATCAATTGCCGTGACAGCTTCTTTGTGAGCGCTGAAAAACTGGTTGTAGGTCAGGACAATAAAACCAATGACGACTATGGTTATGCCGATTGCGGCCACAACCAAGGCGAGAGTATTGCCCCTTTCCTTGTTTAACATCCGGTGTCCTTGCCTCATGGGACGTGGGATTCCCCAAAGGGTTTTATTCCCTGAAATAGAGTTAATGAAACACGTTTAATAAAAGGGGAGGTTAAATGTCAAACTTTTTGATTACGCTCAGCCTATTTATCAGCAATATGTTTCTTTGCTGGATGGGAATCATATGTATAGATCTGACTTTAAGGGGTCAATATGCGCTTAATTCAATTGTTAGTGGCGATGCTTGCGTTATTGTCGGGATATTTGCCGACCTGGGCAGACGAAGAGCCTGCCGATGATAGTGAGTCCAACCACGAAGTTGCCCGTAAGGTAATGGGCGATGATATGCCGGATTTTCGTTCAATTTGGGGATTATCATCGCTTAGCGATGAACAGCGCCAACAAATAAAGGGACTAATGCTCAATTATCAGGAGGAAGCCAAACCATTGCGCGACGAGCTAGACTCGATTCGCTCAACTGCTCTCAGGGGTGGATCGCTTACGTCTGAACAAATGCAGGAAGCTTCCCAATACATTCAATCCGGCACAATGCCAAATACCAGCCCGGCAGAGTCACGAGTGCTTGCGCGTGTCCACGAGCTGAAGGATCAACTGAAGGAAAAGACCCACGAAGTCTGGTCACAAATAAAGAATGTGCTTACGCCTGAGCAAATAAATGAGGTTCAGAACTTTTAATTTTTGAAATTGAACTTTTTGGGCTCTTTTCCGTCTTAAGAATATAACCCCGGCGTAAATATTCTTTTTTTGAGGAGAGCAATGAACTTATGGATATCTATCGTTTATTTGTCTTTAGCAAGACATTGGGACTTAAAACCCTTGTCGCAGTTGCCGTTTTGGGGACTATTGCTGGTGTCGCCTATGCCGAGGACGCGCAAACTGGTGAAGGCAGTATCTTTACGCCGCCTTCGTCAGTAACGACTGAAGAACCGGGATTTGCTCCGGGATCTGCCAAACAACCAGGTTTTCACAAAAGAGGAAAAGGTGGTTTCAGGCATGGCGGTAAAGGGAAAGGCGCCCGCGGTAATCATGTCGGCTGGCATCAAATTCAGATGTTGCCATCATTGAGCCCTAATCAGCGAAAGGAAATTAAGGACATCTACCAGCAGGCAAAAGC
>JAKFVJ010000463.1 GCA_021732245.1 Candidatus Obscuribacterales bacterium
GCAGGCGCAGCCTGCCGGTTCTATTCAAAACAAAATTATTGATGGTCCATCGAATGCTAGGGCGCCGATGGCGCAAAAAGAAGAAATAATCGGCCAGTCAACAACAGACGAGCAACAAATTCGCTCGCCTGCAATACGGACGGTATGATGACAACGCCACGTGAGCCATGGCTTTTTCGACCGTCGTATTTCCGGGCGTCGCTTCGCTCCGTAAATAAGAGACGCATCCGCGTCTGGTCGCTCACGCTCCTATGTTCGGCAGGCGCAGCCTGCCGGTTCTATTCAAAACAAAATTATTGATGGTCCATCGAATGCTAGGGCGCCGATGGCGCAAAAAGAAGAAATAATCGGCCAGTCAACAACAGACGAGCAACAAATTCGCTCGACGCAAAAAAGTAGCCTTTCGGCTACTTAACCTCCATTCTGCGTAAGTGGCGAATTCTTGTGGCAAGCTTTTCCAAATCGATTTCAGATGCCGGCGGATTGTATTGAGCTATTTCTTCCAAAGTTTCCAGCGACTGACTGTAGAGTTCAATCCATCGATCTCCGTAATGAATACCGTCGTAGCATTCGGACACTTGAATGATGTCCCATTCCATTTCCCAAAAATCAAAGTCCATTTCGATTGTGGTTATCATTGTCATATTCTCCTGAGTCCGACTCCCTAGCCGGGTGAACCCCCTCCAAGCACCCGAGGCTCTGTGTCAAGGAAACGGTTTCAACTTAATTTGCGCAGGTTCAAATCTGTTTCAGCCGTCCTCGGCTGGAGCAGATTTAACCTGTGCGCTTCCCCTTCTTTGTTGCCTTGATACGGTGGTCGCTTCGGGTGCTTAAATAAGGGCACCTGGCGGCGAGGCGCTACCGCTGTTCGAGGCATCCGGTAATGCCTCGTAACTTCAGCACTTTCAGTGCGCATTACGGGCACGCCTTGAAGCGGACCGGTAGCTTCCGACGTAGGGATGCGCTTGCGCATCCTGGAGACGGCCATAAAAAAAGGGTTCTGGTTTTCGTTTTCCGAAGGAGGCAGGCGAAGCCTGACTCGTTCGACGAGCGCAATGTTGGCTGCAACTACCAACATCAAAGCCACTCGATTCTGCTGCTTATCAGTTTGTCCATAGGCTGCTAGGCGCCGCCAGGCTCAAGGCAAGCGGGAAGTGCATACGAGGCATGACACAATCCGTCCGACGCAAAAGAGTAGCCTTGCGGCTACTCAAGCTCCTCTTGTAGATCTGCCATGACTCGTAAGTCCGCAATTATTTCGAGAACTAAGTAGTAGTGGTGGCGATTGTGTTCACGACGAAAGCGGTCGTTGTAGCCACTAAATGGGTTCTCGAAGTCCTTGGCTATTTGTTCCAACTCTCCTAGTGACAGCGAAAACGCGTTAACAGAATGCGTCGCTACGGAGCTGTCAATTTCGATCATGCACCAATCCGGGTCATAGTCCGAATCAAACTGGTCTTCATATTGCATTGTTGAATCCTCCTATGTATCCGGCTTCTTTGCCGGATGAGTCTGTAATTACGCTTCCAAGATAAACACCCGAACCAACTCATTCACCAAAGCTCGGATGTGCTCACGTTCAGTGTTGAGGTCTACATCGGCATGAAGACCCATGTCCAGTCCAAGGATTATGCTGACTACGTTGTCGTGAAAGAGTTTGTCGTTTTGGTTGTCTAGTGTAATCATCGGAATTCACCTCAGTAATCCGGCTCGTTAGCCGGGTTGACTCAGGCTTGCAACTCACGTTCTGTGTCAGGGTGACAGGCTTCAGTTTCACTTGCGCAGGTTCAAATGTGTTTCAGCCGTCCTCGGCTGGAGCACATTTAACCTGTGCGCTTCTGCTTCTTTGTTGCCTTGACACGGTTTTTGAGGTGCTTAAATGGAGTCACCTGGCGGCGAGGCGCTACCTGCGTGCGAGGCATCCGGTAATGCCTCGTAACTTCAGCACTTTCAGTGCGCATTACGGGCACGCTTTGTAGCGGACCGGTAGCTTCAGCCGAGGTACGAGGCGCTGCCAAATTTCATGGCATAAACTCTCTGACTGGTTGGGTCCACGCTATCAATACGGTCTCCGGCATCAAGCACCAAGCCATGAGCTGGTCTCTTTGAGAATGCTTGACGCGTAGCTGCGTCTTGAAGTCGTCCCTATCAACCCGACATCGAGGTCGGAAATTGAAGGTGATGAATATGATCAAACGTCTTAGTCGAAAAGTCCGCTTCGCAGCTTTCGACGCACATACTCGGCTGATTCTGGCCCGATTCCGCTTCAAGTGTTTCCTCTTGGACGTGAAGTATCAGGGCTTCGGTACTACATTGGCAAAACTTGCCAGGGACATCTTCTGACCCTCCGAAGGAGGCAGGCAACGCCCTGCCTCCTTCGACGAGCGCGATCCGGAGTTGGAACAATCAACATAAAGCCCACTCAACTCTGACACTTATTCTTGGGCCAGCAAGCGGCTAGGCGCCGCCCTGCTCAGGGCAAGCAGAAGGTACATGATTGACATGGACGTAATTTTCTCGCATTCGATTCCAGTTTGTAGAGACCTATAACTGCCGGACAAGTGAACAGAGTATCGTGCTGTATCGGCTCTGCATGGCGTCCGCCATGGTGGGCCGGAAACGATACCACTTGCTTTGATTTTGCAACCAGTGCAAGCTCGGGCAAAAGCTTTTCGTTTATCTCGTCACCAGCTTCCTGAAGCAGAGCCAGCTTCCAGACGCCTGGCTTCTGGACATATGCCAGTATGCCTGAGTCGTAATTGTCCGAATCAATGCTGAGCCATCCCTGGCAATTAGCTAGTGATGCCAGTTCGGTCATTGCATCAAGTAATAGTTGTTCACGAAAGCTTCTGGTATAGAACCAGAATGAACAGCCTGGCCGCTGCGCTGCAGCCAGTTTCCAGGCATGTATATAAGGTACGGAGTAGAAATCACCGACGTCATGAATGCGAAGCGTCCAGGGGGTTGCTGTTGGTTCGCCCGTGATTGTTGCTGCAAGCCAATCTGCCGGACGTACTTGATCAATAATGCTTACCAGATTTTGAGCGAGTAGCTCCGGTCCCCCTTTCTCTAGTAACAGTTCCGCTGTACGAAAGTTGCGCTGGCGCTTAGCTTTCTGAGCTTGGCTTTGATAACGAATTCCTTTTCCATAACAAAGTCTTTTGCAAACATCAGTTGCCATCACACATGTGCTGCTTCGCGGCAAGCTAAACGCCCAGGACACTTTACTGTTGTTTGTAAGTTCAAGTCCGTAATCACCAACCATAATTAGTATCTCCTGTGTATGCGGCTTTTCGCCGCGCACACAGCGCTCCAGGGGCGGCGCCGGGGTCAAGCGGAATTGATCGACATAATCGAAAGTGGTTACCCGACTCGCTTGAGGCAAGGCGTTGCCGGTCCTGGACAATGGAGGAAAAGCGAGAAGAACAGCCACAGGTGAGTGCTGTTCTAGCTGTTAGCATGGGTCTCTGTTTCCTCGGCAGCGCTCACGCGGCGGCGCAGATCAAGGCGGAAATTTGCGTCAAAAGCTTGCTTTGTTGCTCTAGGAACAATGGAAAAAAGACAAAAAAATAAGGCAGGGATTGCTAGCCCCTGCCTTTTGATTTAGCCCTTAGCTGCGGCGAGTTTTCTCTTTGGTGCCTCCTGTTTAGGTTCTTCGGAAGGCATTTCGTCGCTGGAAGTTGGCTTCTTGCCGCAAAGATGAAAACTGGTGAGTTTTATCACTGGCTTTGTCATCTTTACTTGAGTGCCGTTTACTTCCTTGGAATAAATCGAGATGGCCAGTCTGCCTTGAATCACCACTTCGCGGCCCTTAGTGATTGTCTTGAGTGCTCTTTCACCCAAGCCGTTCCAGGCGTCAACATCGATCCACATTGTTTTGTCTTCTTCGTCTTTGTTGGTGAACTCCTTCACCGCGACTGAGAATTTGACGACCTTGTTGCCTGTATCCCCGAAGGTTACGGTGTGCGGTTCTTGTCCGACATGTCCAACAATTGTAATTGAGTTATTCATTTGGCACCTCCAAGTGCGTGTTAGTGCACCAGGACACATCACAGTTTGCCTCCGTAAGCAAGGTCGCCTGAGCGACCGTAGGGCCTGCCCCTTGCTGAGGGAGGCGGGCTGTGAGAGTGTGGGCACGTTTAGACATGCACTTATGGTGTCAAATGTCTAAAGAGAAATAACTTCTTGGTCATGTCGGAGTTCGCTGCACACAAGTATTGCAGCCAGGCAACAAGGGCGTGACGCGGTAAAGGAATAAGCACTAACGAAGAAGACTTGTTTAGTGGATCGATGGAGTCGCAAGGCTTGGGTAATTTTGGCGCTCAAGACCGAGCCGCGAAGCGGTGATATAGCAGACGGCCATCTTCCGTCACCAAGGAAGTGAACGGCACATTTCTGACAAAGAGAGTGATTGTTTTCACCAGTGGGATTAAGCAAGAACCAAGTCAGAAGCAAGAAATGCACACCGAGGAAAAGGAGCACCAAAGAGCGTAGCCGAAGATAAGATATAAGGTGGAGCAGGGGCTAGTGATTCCTGCCAATGGTCTTTTTTCTTCCGCCTAGAATGCTCAGCCGCGATACAACTTATCTGTCGGCAGAGGCTCTGATCTGCCGACACTCCCTTCACGGTTCGATGCAGCTGGGGTGGTTGGGCGGGTAGCCACCTGCGGAGCAGGGTCTTGCACTGACAAAGTTTCAACAGGCAAAAGCAAAGATGCCGGCAGCTTTGATATCTGCCGGCACCATTATTTGCAGAGTGGCAAAGGGCGTCTGGCGCCGCCCAGCTTCTCTATTTAGTTAAGGTCGTTCAGTAATGACCGGGCTTTTCTGCGTGCGTGGTGCAAGCGCGATCGAACGGTGTTGATACTCACTTCGGTTTGCTCAGCAATTTGATCATAACTGCAACCATCGGCATAGAGCATCAGTACTTGCCTCAATGCAGGACTCAACTGCTTAAGCGTGCGATTGAGCCGTGGTATCAAATCAACATCATCTACTTCCGGCATAGATCCATGTCTGCCGTTCAAATAAACATTGCCGGTTTGATCTGCAATCTCGCAAACCGATCCAGCAAAACCATCTTGGAAGTCTGTTCGATAGCGCGCTTCGCGTGCGTGCTCGCGTCCAGCATCATATGCAATGCTGCGAACAACTCTATACAACCAGCCAACGGTTGCTGGCCTTTTGTCGGCTTTAGCCAGGAGGCGAAGCATTGCTTTCTGAGCAATGTCGTCGGGCTCCGCCAATCCGCATCGCCCGAACTTTGCCGCAAATCGCTTAGCAGCATCAAACATCGATCTCAGATCATCGTTAGCAGTTAGAATTCCTTGCATAGTGATATCTCCCGTGTATGTGCGGCTTCGCCGCGAACACGGAGTATGGGGACGGCTCTGCGCGTCAAGCGGAGAGTATTTTCAGGAATAGTCACAAGAAGCAGCAATACGCTTTACGCGCGGTGGTGCCGATCCCATACCATGAGAAAACGAAACACAGCCAAGGCTTGCTGTTATCTGTTCTAAGGCGAGGACAACCTTTGCTACCGCCCATGCTGCGGCACCACTGCCGGATTCGTTCCGTTCTGAGCGACCTGGGGTCGTGGCATGTTTTGTTGTTTGCTCTAAACCATGTCGCCCAGTCCGTTTTGCCGCTCCGCTAAAATCGGCAGGGCGAAGGCGTAGAAGTTTCACTGCCGTCTATCGCCCGCCTTCGCTCGCAGATAAAGAAGCGGGGCGTGCAAAACCGGTTGTGATTTCTGAAGCCGGCAGCAAGTGTGCAACGGAGGCAGTAAGACAGAAAGCCTGCTGCGACAGGCTCTCTGCGAGAATTATTATTCGAACAAACTGCCATGAGACTCACGAATGCTGGCAATTCCAGAGAAAGCCACAATGATGTGATCGAGAACGTGCACGCCAAGGAGCTTACCGGCTTTGACCAGAGTTTCTGTAGTGTCAAGATCTTCGGTACTTGGCGTAAGTGTTCCACCAGGATGATTGTGAGCTACCAGGATAGCGTGCGAGTTACCAAGCAAAGCTGCTTTGAATACCTCACGGGGATGGACTAAGCTCGCCGACAATGTGCCGTGCGAAACTTCGTGGTAGCCAACTATGTGATGTTTGGCGTCAAGGTGAAAGGCGATGAAATACTCTTCGCTGTGGTGCTTAAGTGGCTCGACATAACGCTCGATGTCGTCAGGCGTGCATATCGGCTGTTGAGAGGGTCCAGGCTCACGAATAATTGCCAACCTGATCTGAGGAATGATGTAGCGCAGGTGCTTTTTGAGACTTCGATTGTTCATAGTGCGGCTCCTTCTTTCGATCGGCTGGCTGTTGACCGTCGCAACCCATGCCGTACTGGAGACACATCGGACAAGTGGAGGACCCGGCACCCGTAGGGGAAAGGCCTGGAGCGAAGCGAAAAGAGAGGGATACCGGAGGATATGCTCGCGTGGCCTTGTGCCGGGCGCTTGTCCTGAATTGTTGTACAGAGGCAGGTGCTTGCCGACGAGTTCACTGGGCGTCGTTAGAAGGATGCCTTGAAGACAAAGAAGTCCGAAATGGCAGCGCTCATCGGATTAAGCGGACTGGTTGGTTCTTCGTATGATTCCCACTGAGATCAGCCGACAGAGGCAGCGGTGTACGTAGGGTCACGCTATGCCGCATCACAGTGAGAGTTTATCCTCATCAGAATCGAATGAGGCATAACTATTGGCAGATCCACAAGACGCGTCGGACCAAATTAGAGCTAAGCAGGGCATCGATGGCTGCGCGGCAGCTGTCTATGACGCTTGGAATAACGCGACAGGATTGTGCCGGCAGGCTGAAGTAATCACACACGGCATTGTCGAAGGCGGCACGAAGGAATTTGGGAACGAAATAGCCAAACGTCCATTAGAGACAGGTATTAACGGCGGGCTATCTCTGGGGCTAGGTATTGGACTCTCGTACCTGCATTTGAAACATAAACTAGCGCATAAAGTGGTCGGAGCGATTGCCGGGCTATTTGGCGTCAAGGCAGCAATAGACGGATTCAAGCATCTCAGTGAAAATCCCGACTTCACGTCTGCAATGGATTTGGCCTGGGGTCGTGGCGATAAGAAGACAATGGATCGCAGTAAAGCTCTTGCCGTAAAGGTATTAGCACCGGAAGTTGTGCAGTTTGAAGTCGGTGCGCTTGCCGGCGGAGTTGGTTATAGTGGCGGACTTGGAATTGCAGGATTGAGAACCAAAACGTTTGCCGAGCCGTGGTCGAAGCTGATGGCCAAAGCTAGGAAATGTCTAGAGCTTGGCGCAGAACGAACAAGCAGGAGTCCTGTAAGGGATTGGCCGGCGTGCGACGCAGGAGGTAATCCGTTTGCAGAAGCAACAAAAGTCGAGAAGAAGGTCATTGAAGAATATGTCACGGAATTGCAAGGCGCAGAACTTGCTGCAAATCCAAAGTTCTCCTATGCCGTGAGAAGAGGCGACAATGGAACACTGCAATTAGAGTTCAAAACATTTCCAAGTAAGGAAATACCCGACTATATGCATCGGGAATGTGACGAAGCGATGCTCAATTTGGCTGAGCAGTTAGGGAAAAAGCTACTGGAAAAGTATGGAGTTAAGGTAAGGTTTGGTGAGAGCAACGTCTACAACTATGATCGTGCGCGACACTCCGGCAATGTGATCTTGAAACATGATTTCTTGAAGCCGGAAGCTCTGAATCCTCAATGGCAAGTAATGCTTGTTGAAAATAAAGACATTGCCTGGTGGGAATCGCGCAGCGACGATCCTAGATTGAGTAGACCCTTCATGCGCCCCACCGATTCTGAGAAGTTAGTGATTCAACACGTACTTGATCAGATACGAGAACAATCGCCTGGACTAAAGCTCGGAGCGCAAAGAGTATTAGGCTCTTTTGGCTCACCATTGTTCTTGGATATTGAAAGTCCCAAAAGACCAACGCCGGAAATGTGCAGTAAGCTCGATCTGATCATGCAAGACATCTCCAACAAATACGGGATTGAGCCGAAATACGACTTCTTACCGCATGAGTCCATTGAATGGAGCTATCACGATGATAAGGTTCCGATTAGCTTGGATTTCGTGAAGTAAGCTACTGTTGTCGGTTTTGATTTTTAGTCGAAATGGATTTCTTGATTCGATTGAGTATGTAGGCTTCAGGCTTTGAGTTCCGTACAACAGTAAAATTGCTGCGTTGCTTCATTGCTGTACACGTTGTATCACAGAGTGCTTCCAGCACGTAACAAATCTCTTCGTATGCTTGTTCAAGCTCAAGATCAAAAATGGTTCCATGGTGAGCAATGATATTACGCAGGTCGAGTATTCTATCTAACTTAGGATAAATGTCCTTGTAAAATGCATATGAGCGAAGAAACTTGGGATCTTTTTTGTATTGACTGGAAAAAATAATCGAGTACCTATCTCGCAAAATAGTTTTCTCGGGTTCTCTCCTAAAAATGGTTACCCAAAACCCAAATGTCAGCGCGGGAATGACATTATGGACACTGTTCTGGCCCGCGCGCCCCTCTTCACTGAGGGCATTTCGGAATATATTCTTGTCAGTATATTTCTTTTCGGCCTCTGCTTCTTTATTAGCCTCACCAATTAAATAAACGATTTGATCGTCGCTTGCCCAGCGCTCGCAGAGATGCCAATGTTCGCTTTCGTGATCGTTTTCGTGGTCGTTTTTGCAATGGTCCGCGAGCGCCTTGGAAATCTTGTTTCTCAAAGTCACTTCCAGGTACTGCAATGGAACATAGAGTGATTCGCAGAGTTCTACGTTCCATTGGCAGAGTTGAAGCGCCAGCTCCTTTCGATCAGGCTCTGAAAGGCTAGAATCATATAGGGTCGCCATGTCGAAGAAGTACTTCAGTCGCGGCTTTGAGAACGTTTCCTCAAAGGCAGTCCATAAATCGACATCGTAAGAGAGACGCCTGTCCTTTGTTGATTGCATATGGGCCATATCAAATTGAGGGGTGTTAATAAATATCGGGATTAGTTCAAACAGCGATATTCCCCAAATTGTCAGTATCTACTCGGATGATTTTGAAATCGGCTCAAAGATAGTACTGATTGGCGTTTCAGGCGGCTACCTGTGGTTTGACGCCGAAATAGAGCAACAGGTGAGGGTTCCCCGGTGGCGAAGGG